>JACDBY010000389.1 GCA_013694685.1 Actinomycetota bacterium | reverse complement strand
CTCTTGGGCCGCTACGCCTCGGATCTAGCGCCGCGACCGATCCAAGCCGATCTCGACGCCATCCCACCGGTTGTGCTCATGTCGCGGTTACCGGGTGCACCGCCCCGGCCGGAGTACGTCCCGCCCTTCGAGTAGATCGCTGCGGCCATCGCGGAGGAAGGTACGCCGATCTTCGGGCGCGCGGATGGAAACATCGCGAATCATGTCTGGGACGGTGACTGCGTGCGGCTCGCGGACTTCGAGGATTCTGGCCGGAGCGACAGAGCGTTCGAGCTCGCGAACCTCGCAGAGCACGTCAGCTGGTACGCCCACGGGTTCGACCCGGAACCGGTCTTGGACATGTTCTACCTCACGAGTCGCGAGCGCTCACGGCTTGCGGAGTGTCGCCGCATGTTCGCGCTGCGCCTTCGAAGCCGTCTCAGTCCAGAAGCTCGTCCGCCAGGAGGTCCATCAGGAGACCGTCGTGCCAGCCGGCTCCGTCCGCGTCGCGTTCGTACTCCCGCATCACGCCGACCGCACGAAAGCCCACCGCGCCGTAGGCACGGATTGCGGCCTCGTTGTCGGCCGCGGGGTCGATCACCAGCCGATGGTGGCCGCGGTCGCGGATCAGGTGTCGTGCGAGCGTGCGCACCGCGTCACGACCGATGCCCCGTCCGTGGATCGCCGGGTCCAGGAAGATGTCGATCGAGGCGTGGCGGTAACTCGGGGTGGTCTCCTCCCCGTACTGGACGAGACCCCGGATCGTGCCGTCGAGCAGCACCGCGTACACGATCGTCTCCGGGTCGTCGAACGGCCAGTCCGACTCGACGTCGACGTCACCCCAACGCGTGCGCACCTCCCGCGTCCGCCGGATGCGCTTCAGCGCGTCGACATGCTCGTCGGCGACCGGCACGAGCACGACCAGATCGCCGCGCAGCTCGACCACGGCGCGCAGTCTACGCCGGGAATCTCGGCGGCCCCAACGCTCATGATGCATCGGCGTCGCCCACCGGAGAGGCACCGGAGCTTCGCTACACTCGGCTCCCGCGCGGGCGATTAGCTCAGTCGGTTAGAGCGCCGCTCTGATAAGGCGGAGGTCCCTGGTTCGAATCCAGGATCGCCCATGCGTGATTCGCCGCGGGCTCCCACCGCTGTCACGCCGCAAAGCGGCGTCTCTACACTGAGAGCAGCGGTCATGCAGGAGATGACGGTCTACGGCGTGAGCTTCGAGCTCGTCGGCAAGCAGCCGATCGTTCTCCTGCGGACGTCGGAGGGCCGGACGTTCCTCCCGATCTGGATCGGACATTCAGAGGCGGCCGCCATCCTCAGCCGCCTGCAGGGGCAGGAGCCGCCGCGACCGCTGACGCACGACCTCGTGTGCGCGATCATCGAGTCGCTCGGAGCCGAGATCGAGCGGGTGACGGTGACCGAGCTCCGCGACAGCACCTTCTACGCGAAGATCACGCTCGTCCGGAACGGTGCCGAGATCGAGATCGACTCGCGCACCTCGGACGCGATCGCGATCGCCCTACGCGCCGACGCGACGATCTACGCCGACGACGAGGTGATCGAGGAGTCGGGCGTCCAGTTCGAGGGCGAGGAGCCCGACCTCAGCTATGCGCAGCTCAACCTCGGCGAGGTCGACATGGACGAGTTCCGGCAGTTCCTCGACACCGTCTCGCCGGACGAGTTCGCGACCGGGCCCGAAGACCAACCCGAGAAGGCCTGAGCACCCCGGAGGCTACGGCATCGCCCGAGCCGGACGTCCTGCGCGCGCGGACAGCGGTCGCAGCGGTGTTCGCCGCGAACGGGGTCGCGTTCGCGTCCTTCCTGAGCCGCGCGCCGTCGCTGCGCGGCGACCTCGAGCTCTCCACCGCGGGGCTCGGCCTACTGCTCCTCTCCCTGTCCGCGGGCGCGGTGGCCGGTCTGCCGCTCTCGGGGCCGGTCGTCCATCGCGTCGGTCCGGCACGAGCCGTCTTCGGCGGCTCGCTCGCCGTCGCTTCCGGCCTCGCGGCGCTCGCGGGTGCGCTCGTTCTCGGCGCCGTTCCCCTCGCCGCCGCGGGGCTTGTAGTCACCGGGCTCGGCATGGGTGTCTGGGACGTCGCGATGAACGTCGAGGGGGCGGACGTCGAGCGGCGGCTCGGCCGCTCCCTGATGCCGCGCCTCCACGCGGCCTTCAGCCTCGGGACGGTCGCCGGGGCGCTCCTCGGGGCCGCCTCCGCTGCCGCCGGTGCCGCCCTCGCCATCCAGGTCGCCGCCGTGGCGGCCGCCGTCCCTGTCGTCGCGTTCGTCGCCGTCCGGGCGTTCCACCGGACGGAGCGCCCGACCGATCGTGGTGCTGCGCGCGGCTCGGGCGCCTCGGCGGCCTGGCGCGAGCGACGAACGGTCGCCGTCGGGTTGCTCGTGCTCGCGTTCGCGTTCACCGAGGGAACGGCGAACGACTGGGTCGCCGTCGCGCTCGTCGACGGTTACGGGACGTCGGAGACGATCGGCGCCGTCGCCTTCGGCGTCTTCGTCTCGGCCATGACGGCGGGCCGCCTGGGCGGGAGCAGGGCGCTCGATCGGTTCGGCCGGGTCGTCGTCCTTCGGGCAACGGCGGCGCTCGCGCTCGCGGGGCTCCTCCTCGTGGTCTCGAGCGACACGACAGGGCTCGCGCTGACCGGTGCGGCGCTCTGGGGTATCGGCGCCTCGCTCGGCTTCCCCGTCGGAATGAGCGCCGCCTCCGACGACCCGGCGCGGGCAGCGGCCCGCGTCTCGGTCGTCAGCTCGATCGGCTACACCGCGTTCCTCGCCGGACCGCCCCTCGTCGGCGTCCTCGCCGAGCGCGCGGGGATCCTCGACGCGCTCGCCGTCGTCGTTGCCGCGCTCGCGCTCGGGCTCCTCGCCTCCGGCGCGGCGCGGCCGCTCAGATCTGATCCAGCTCGCGCTTCGTGAGGCGCAGGAGCTCGGCCACGAGGTGCTCGAGACCCGCGTCCGAGAGCGGCCCGTCGTTCGCCGCAGCGAGCTCCGCCTGCAGGCGCCGCTCGCGCTCCGGGTCGACACGTCCGAGCCCCTGCTCGCTCTTGAGCACCCAGAGCTCGGCCACGAGCCGCAGGCGCTCGTTCACGGCCGAGACGATCGCCCGGTCGTTCTCCCCGATCTGCGCCCGGAGCTCCTCGACCCGGCCGTCGCTCATAGGCCAACCTTCGGTTGGACGCTCACACCGACACCGCGGCAATGAGCGCCGCCCCGTTGAAGAACGCGTGGAGGACGATCGGCGGGTAGACACTCCCCGTCGAGTGCCGCAGCCAGGCGAGGATCGCGCCGAAGATCGTGAGCACCGGCAACGCGACGAGGAGACCGTGCGCCAGGCCGAACGCGATCGAGGTGATTCCGACCGCGGCCGCGACTCCGAACGCGTCGCGCACGGCCGCGAAGCCGAGCCCGCGGTAGGTCAGCTCCTCGACGACGGGCGCGACGAGCGCGACCACGACGAAGTTCGCGACGAACGGGGCGGCACGCTCCGCATCCCAACCGTCCGGGACGAGCCCCTGCTCCTCCCCGGCCTCGAGGACGAAATTGAGCAGGAAGCCGACGATCCAGATCCCTACGAGCGCGAGGACGATCTTCCCGGCGGCTCCCGCCCACGAGTCCGGTCGCCGCAGCCCGAGCGTCGCCGGGGCAAGGTCGCGGGCCAGCGCCAGCACGATGATGAGGATGATCGCGTACTGGATCAGGCCGCCGATCGCGCTCTGCCACTGATAGAGCGCGTCCTCGGGCGGATCCCCGTCACCGAGCAGGCGGGCCGCGTACGAGAGGAACGCGAGGATGAAGACCAGGACCGCCCAGCCGGCGAGCCGCGCGCGGGGAACCTTTTGCAGAGTCCGTTTCACCACGAAGCCTTGTGTCGCCATGACGGCCAGGGCACGGACGCTGCGTTGTCCTCGGTCGCTCCGATATGCGCGCATATCGGAGCTCCCTGCGTCCTAGCATCGCACGTGCCCTGACCGCCCTGACGACGAAGCGTCATGGTGAAACGGACTCGGTCAGGCGACCCAGTACCACAGCGCCCATCGAACCACGTTGACGGCGAGACCCGCCACGAGAACCGCGGTCACCACGACGTGGACACGCCGGTCGCGACCGAGCACTGCGAGTGCGGCGAGGCAGGGAAACGCGACGAGCGCGAAGCGCGGGAAAGAGTAGAGGCCACCGAGCCGCTCCGAAGGGAGGGCCATCGGGATCGCGAGCGCGGCGATCGCGTACACGCCGTAGGCGGCACCGAGGAGCCTCCAGGCGAGAAGCGCCAGCGCGAGCATGGCGACGGCGAGGACGGGACCGACGACGTCCCCCTCCCCGATCGCCTGGACGAGCCCACCGAGCGGCCCGAGCGGGGCGAGCGAGCGCTCCCAGATCGTCTGGGCGTCGAGGAACGCGAGGCCGTGCCCGGTCGAAAACTCGAGCGCGAGCGGGAAGGCGAGGAACATCGCGAGCGGAACCGCTAGGAGGGCGAGGTTTCGCCGACGCTCCCGCGAGCGCCACGCGAAGATCGCGAGCGCCGGGATGAGCGCGATCCCCTGCGCGCGCGTCAGGAGCGCGAGCCCGGCGAGCACGGACGCCCATCCGAGGCAGCCCCGCTCGGCCAGGACGAACGTCCCGACCGCGAGCGCGAGGAAGAGCGACTCGTTGTAGACGGCGCCGAGGAAGAGGGAGGTCGGGAAGACCGCGAGGTACAGAACCGTTCGACGTGCCACGAGGTGACTGAGCCGGCGCTCGACGAGCCGGTGCAGCAGGGCGAACACGACTGCGGCGGCGGTGAGCGAGACGATGAGCCCCGCGAGCACGTAGTGCTCGCCCAGCATCCGACCAAGCCCCCCGACGAGCAGCGGGTAGAGCGGGAAGAACGCGGGCGTGACCGAGGGCCAGTCGTAGCCGGACTCGGCGATCAGGAGGTACCAGTCGCTGTCCCACCGCGCCCAGACGTCCACGGCTGCGCCGAGCTCGTGGAGACGCGGCGTGTCCCAGCGGACGCGCCGCGGGTTCAGCTCCTCCTCGAGGAGCAGCACCGTCCCCGCGGCGAGGGCCCAGAGCGCGAGCCGGCTCCAGACGAAGACCCGAAGCGCCGGCCAGGACCCACGCACGCGGCGACGATACCCCGTCCGAGGGAGAGGGCTCCGGCGCGGGAGCGGGAATGGCGGAGGCCGTGGCTACCATCGCTCCATGACGAGCACGAGGCGCCCTCGCCCGGGACGTGCGCCCGCGCCGTCCCTCCGTCACCGGCGTCGCAAGCCGCCGCGTCGCGTGCGGAAGCTGCCGCTCGTCCTCGCGGGTCTCGCCGTGCTCGTGGCAGCCGCCGGTGTTGCCGCCGGGTCTGCCGTGCTCGCCTTCGGCGAGCGGTGCGACCTCACCGCCCTCAAGCGTCCCCGGAACGACCAGAACACCTTCGTCTATGCGGCCGACAACTCGCTGCTCGGTGTCATCCCGACGGAACGGAACCGGCAGGTGGTGTCGCTCGGCAAGATCTCGCCCTGGCTCAGGAAAGCGACCGTCGCGATCGAGGACAGGCGGTTCTATGCCCACGGCGGCGTCGACCCGGAGGGCATTGCGCGCGCCTTCTGGCGGGATGTCCAGGCCGG
>JACDBY010000352.1 GCA_013694685.1 Actinomycetota bacterium | reverse complement strand
GAACACCGCCGTGCGCCGTGGGACGCCCAGGTCGAGCGCCTCGCCCGCTTCGGCCCGGCCCTGCTCGGCTTCATGGCCGCCCGCATCGCCCAGGAGCGCGACGGCGACGAGGGCTACCGCGCCGAGCGCGCCCGCCAGGCCGCGTGGCTGACCGACCGCCTCGGCCTGACCGCCTGACGCGCCGAGACGGAGATCTTTCCCCGGGACGGGGAGTCATCTCGGTCTCGGTTCAGGCGCGGGCGAGGTCGTGGTAGAGGTCGGCGGTTCGGGAGGCGATGGCGGGCCAGGCGAAGCGCTCGACGGCACGGGCGCGGCCCGCGCGGCCCATCGCCGCGGCGCGGTCCGGGTCGCGGACCAGCTCGTTCAGCCGCTCCGCGAAGGCGCTCGCGCAGGCGGCCGCGTCGCGGGGGTCGTGGGTGGCCTCGTCGAGCTCGAGCGGGACGAGCAGGCCGGTCTCGGCGTCGTCGACGACCTCGACGATGCCGCCGGTGGCGGAGGCGACGACGGCGGTCTCGCAGGCCATCGCCTCGAGGTTGACGATCCCGAGCGGCTCGTAGATCGAGGGGCAGACAAAGACGGTTGCGTGGCTCAGGAGCTGGATCACCTCTGACTTCGCGAGCATCTGTTCGAGCCAGAAGACGCCGTCTCGCCTCCCGCGAAGTCGCTCGACCTGCGCCTTCGTCTCCGCCGCCAGCTCTGGCGTGTCCGGCGCCCCGGCGCAGAGCACGAGTTGCGCGTCCGGCTCGAAGGCCCGCGCTGCTGCGATGAGATGGCCGAGGCCCTTCTGGCGCGTGATCCGTCCCACAAAGAGGACCGAGGGCCGCTCCGGATCGATCCCCTGCCGCTCGAGCACGTCCGTCTCGGGATCGGGCCGGTACTCCGTCGTGTCGATCCCGTTCCCGATCACGCTCACCCGCTCCGCCTCGACCGCCGGGTAGCACGCGAGCAGGTCGCGGCGCTGCTCGCCCGAGACGGCGACGACTGCGTCTGCAGCTTCGAGCGCCGTGCGCTCGCAGAAGCTCGACACGGCGTAGCCCCCACCGAGCTGCTCCGCCTTCCACGGCCGCATTGGCTCGAGGCTGTGCACCGTCGCGACGTGCGGGACGTCGTGCACGAGCTTCGCGAGGTGCCCGCCAAGGTTCGCATACCACGTGTGGCTGTGGACGAGCTCGACACCGTCGACGGACGCAGCCATCGTCAGGTCGACCGACAGCGTCTGAAGCGCGGGCACCCAGGGCTCCTTCCGCCCGAGCGCCTGCCATGGCCGGTGGGCGACGACCGGAGGGTGCGAGTCGTCCGGGCGCTCCCCGCCCCAGCAGTGCACCTCGAGGTCGACGAGGCCGGCGAGCTCCCGAGCGAGGTACTCGACGTGAACGCCCGCGCCGCCGTACACCTCCGGTGGGTACTCGCGGGTGAGGAGCGCGACCCTCACGCCTCGACCGTGCCTCCCTTTCCGACCACGACGACGCCTCCGGGCGAGACGACGAAGCGCTCGCGGTCGGCCTCGGGATCGACGCCGATCCGGGCTCCCTCGGCGACGCGGACGTTCTTGTCGAGGATGGCCCGTCGCACGACCGCCCCGCGACCGATCTCGACGTTGTGGAGGAGCACCGACCCCTCCACCTCCGCGTGGGAATGGACGCGTACCTCGGGGGAGACCACCGAGCGGCGGACGAGCCCGCCGGAGACGATCACGCCCGCGCTCACCATCGAGTTGACCGCGCGCCCGGTGCGCCCCTCCTCCTCGATCACGAACTTCGCCGGCGGCAGAGGCTCCAGCCAGCTGTGGATCGGCCACTCACGGTTGTAGAGATTGAAGGCCGGCACGGTAGACACGAGATCCATCTGTGCGTCGTAGTACGCGTCGAGCGTCCCGACGTCCCGCCAGTAGCCCCGATCGCGCTCCTCGGCCCCGGGGACGTCATTCGAGGAGAAGTCGTAGACGTGGGCCTCGCCTCGCCCGACCAGCAGCGGGATGATGCTGCCGCCGAGATCGTGCACCGAGCTCCGATCCGCGGCGTCCTCCGTCACCGCGTCGATCAGCGTGTCGGCCCGGAAGACGTAGATCCCCATCGAGGCGTACACCTGGTCGGGCGCGTCCGGGAGTCCTGTCGCGTCCGCGGGCTTCTCGCGGAACGCGGCAATCGTGTGGCCGTCCGTCGCCGGCTCGATCACGCCGAACTCGCTCGCCTGCACGAGCGGCACGCGTATCCCCGCCACTGTCACCCCGGCGCCGTGCTCCTCGTGAGCCTCGACCATCTGGCGCGGGTCGAAGCGGTAGATGTGGTCGGCGCCGAAGACGCAGATCAGCTCGGGACGCTCGTCGTGGACGAGATTGA
The DNA here is from genome assembly GCA_013694685.1 of Actinomycetota bacterium. Classification (GTDB taxonomy): domain Bacteria; phylum Actinomycetota; class Thermoleophilia; order Gaiellales; family Gaiellaceae; genus Gaiella. Next base: position 7,002 of record JACDBY010000352.1, on the reverse strand, counting down.
GGCTCTGGTAGATCGCGTCCGCCGATCCCTGGAACCAGTGCGGCCCCATGCGCTGCTGGGCGGGGACGGGCGTGACGTAGTTCCCGAGGAGCGGCGACATCCTCCACGTCGTCGTGATGTGCCGATCGAGGCTATGGCTCTTGTACTGCGTCAGGACGACGATCCGCAGGTAGCTCGCGTTGACGCGGTTCGAGAGAGCGAAGTCGACGAGCCGGTAGTGGCCTCCGAAGGGCACGGCCGGCTTTGCCCGGTCGGCTGTCAGCGGAAGCAGCCGCTTCCCTGCGCCACCTGCCAGGACGATTCCGAAGACGCGAGGTGATGCCACCCGTGTCGCACTCATACCACGCGAGCGCGACCTCGTCGCGACGAGCCTGGTGCGGTGTCTACTCCCTCACCGGAACCCGTGTAGGTGCCGGACCCTGTCCGGCACCCAGTGTCCCGGAGCGCAACGTTCCACCGGGGGCAGTTCCCGTGGAAGGTTGCGAGACGCGGCACTGCTAGATGTCGACGTCGCTCGTGTCGCAGTCGTCCGGCTTGCCCGAGTCGAAGCCGGTCCGGAACCACTTCTCGCGAAGCTCGGACGAGCCGTGCGTCCACTGCTCCCGGCTGCGCGCGCCCAGGCGATCGTCTCCGACCGCCGCGGCGGCATTCAGCCCCTCCTGGACGTCACCCGGCTGGAGCAGCCCGCGCTCGTAGGTCGAGTGCGCCCACACACCGGCGAAGCAGTCGGCCTGCAGCTCGAGCTGGACGAGGTACCGGTTGGCGTTCTCAGGATCCTGTTGCTGCTTCTCGCGAACGCCGCGCTCGATGCCGAGCACGGTCTGGACGTGATGTCCGATCTCGTGCGCGATCACGTAGGCGGCCGCGAAGTCGCCCGTCGCCCCGAAGCGCTGCGAGAGGATCTTGAAGAACGAGAGGTCGAGGTAGACCTTGTTGTCGGCCGGGCAGTAGAACGGCCCGGTCTGAGCCGATGCAGGCCCGCAGCCGCTGACAGTCGACGTCGTGAACGTGACGACCGGTGCACGCGGGTACTGCTTCTGCGACTGCTGGAAGATCTTCGCCCAGAGGTTCTGGCTGTCTTGGCTGACGAACTTCGCGAACTCGAAGGTCTCGTCGGCCTTTGGTGCCGTCCCCGTTTCGGCCGGCGGAGCCGGCTGAAGGCCGCCGCCTGGGTCGAGCGGCCCGGCTCCGTCGCCGCCGCCGATCTTGCCCCCGAAGAGGAGGAAGAGGACGACACCGACGATCAGGAGAAGGCCCCCGCCTCCCTTGCCCGTGGGGATCGGGAACGGCAGGCCGCCGCCACCAAGTCCGCCACCGCCACCGCTCTGACCGCGGCGATCCTCGATGTCACCTCGGCCCGGGATCTTCTTCCACTTCACGGCGGGGAGCCTACCCCGCATTCGAGCGTCTCAGACCGAGAGACCGGCCTCCGCCAGTGGCCGACGGGCCCAGGCGAGCGTCGACGCATACCAGCCCTGGAGCGGCTGCAGGGTCACGCCGCCGCTCGAGGAGTGGACGAACCACCCGCTGCCGACGTAGATCCCCATATGGCCGACCTCGGTCGGCTTCGACCGCCGTCCGCGGGCGCCGAAGAAGATCACGTCCCCCGGCGCGACGAGCGCGCCGTCGATCCGCAGAGGCCGTCGTACCTCGCCGCTCATCGCGTACGTCGTCCGCCCCTTTAGCACGCCTGCGAGCAGCGGCGCCGTGTCGAACGGCTGGAGCTTGTACACCCGCCAGACGAAGCCCGAGCAGTCGAAGCCGCCCGGTGCGGTGATCGTCCCGCCGGGCGCACTCGAGCTCCAGAGCTTCTGCGTGCGCTCGGAGACACCGGAGAAGACGTACGGGAACCCGACGAACCGAAGCGCCCTCGAGAGGACGGAACGCTGCCACTCGCTCAAGGCCGGCACAGCGAAGGTCGCGGCGACCTGCTGGACGGCGGCGAGCCGAGACGCATCGAGGAGCTGGAGCTTCGCGAGCGAGTACGCCGCCTCGGCACGCGACGCCGGCATGTTCGGCGCGCGCTCGAGCTGCTCGCTACCCGCCGCGTGGTTGAGCCGGAGCCCCAGGAGCCGGGCGATCGTCTCGGTGCCCAGCCGATCGACGGGCTCAAGGCCGCCGTCCCGCGCCTCGAGGCGGATCGACCGGGCCGACGGGAGCAGACCGACCGCGGCGACGAGCTGCGCGTCGAGCTCGCGCATCGAGACGAGCCGCGCGGGGTCGAGCGGCGCCCGGTGACGCTTGCCGAGCGCGAGGATCGCCTTGTGCAACGCACCGCGCGTCAGCGCGTCGTCGGGCCGGAACGACGCGACGTCCGGGCCCATCAACCCGGCCGCGACCACCGCGGCGATCTGCGGTGCGGCCCAACTGCGGAGCGGGGACGCGGCTGTCTGTGCGGGGGCATCGGTGGCCGGCAGAGGGTCAGCGGGCAGGGCAGGCGCTGCGAAGCAGAGCGCGGCGACCGCGCCGGCCGCGACAGCAGTGAGCCTCGGGCTACCCATCGTCATGTCCTATCGGACGACTTCCGGCGAGGCTTGATCGGCCGATTCGGTGTATGAACGAAATCCGAACATTCATGCGGTCTCCCGTGGCGGGTGGCTACCGTGGGCGCAGTGCGAAGGGGTCTCGCGCTCTGTGTCTGCTCGCTGCTCGTGCTGGTGGCCGTCTCGGCCGCCCACGGCGCGGAGCGAAAGTCGGCGCCGCCGATCGCCGGGACGACGCTCGACGGGAAGCGGCTTGCACTTCGCGACCTGCGCGGCAAGCCCGTCGTGATCAATGTCTGGTCGTCCTGGTGAAGCACCTGTAACAGCGAGGCGGTCGCCTACGCACGCTGGGTCGCAAAGCAGGGCAAGCGCTTCCACTTCGTCGGGCTGAACGCCGTCGACACACGCGACCGAGCGCGGGCGTTCGTTCGCCGCTACGCCTGGACGTGGCCGTCGATCCAGGATCCGCAACGATCGCTGGCGCGCCGCTTCGGCGCCACCTACCAACCTGCGTTCATCCTGATCGACGCAAGGGGCCGGTTCGTCTCCGGCTTCCAGGCGGCAGGCACCGAGGCGCGCTGGAACGCGCTTGTCGCCCGCCTCCGCTAGAACGGGCACATGAGGCGGGAGACCGTCCGCGACTGGGTGCGCGTGCTCGAGCGCGCCGACCCGACGGAGCAGTGGACGATGCTCTGCTTCTTCGCGGGTCGCGAGGTCGCGATCCCCGAGGACGAGCTGAACGCCGCCGTCCGGCGCGCGGAGCTCCTGCTCGCCGCGGGCGGCGACCCACACCGGCCCCTCGACCCGTTCGGCCGGGCGACGACGGCACTCGCCGAGGATCTCGACACGGAAGAGCGACGCTCGATGCTGGTCGCGGGTCTCGAACTGCTCCGCGACGAGATCGCCGGGCTCCGCGGAGCGCGCGAGTCGCTGGCGCTTCTCCTTTCCGACCAGGATCTCGCCTGGCAGACGTACGCCACCGCCCTGCTGGCAGAAGCGCTGGCGGAGGAGTGATCGGATCCCGTCCCGCGAGTTGCAGCGCGCTCAGCGCGCGAGCCGCGCGATCAGCTTGAGCGGTCCCCTCGCTACGCCCCGCGCGTCGCCCGGATGGGCAACCTCGCCGCAGAGCAGACCGGCGACGACACCAAACACTCCTGGCGCGCGGGCGGCGGCGAACACCGTGCGCGGGTACCGGTCGAGGGCGCGCTTGGCGGCCCACGAAGCGGCGGCATGCCGGTCGAGTACGCCGGCGAGGGCGGCCGAGTAGCCGTTGAGGTCGCCGACGAGGATCGCCTCGGCGGCAAGCCGGGCCGAGACGAACGCCTCGTACATTCCGTCTCCCGAAAGCGGATCGACGAGCCCTGCCGCGTCACCGACGAGGAGGACGCGGCCCTCGCCGGGCAGGGTGCCGAGGCGGCGCATCGGCAAGCGGTGCCCCCGGACGTCCGTGAGCTCCCCGGCGTCGACTCTGTGCTCCCGCGCGAGGCGAGTCAGGTGCTCACGCAGGCGCGGCCCCTCACTCCCCCAGCCTCCGACCCCGAGGTTCGCGTGATCGCCCTTCGGAAACACCCAGCCGTAGCCGCCGGGAACGGTCGCGAGCTCGATCGTCGCCGTTCGCTCCCAGTCGCCGTCGAGCACGTCGAGCGGCACGTTCCCTTCGAGCGCAACACCGTGGACGATCCCGTCGCCGAGCCCGACCGAGCGCGCGACGACGCCGTTCGCCCCGTCGGCGCCGACGAGCACGTCTGCCCGAACAGGGACGCCACCGACACGGGCGAGCACGCCTCTCTCGTCGGGACGGAGCTCGTCGACCCGTGCCCGCTGGCGAAGCTCCGCACCCGCTACGGCCGCAGCCTCGGCGAGAAAGGCATCGAGGCGGCTGCGCTGCGTCATCCGGATCAGAGGCTCGTCGTGGCCGCGGGTGAAACGGGCGCCGTAGCGGAGCCGAAGCTCGAACCGGTCGACGTCGCGCTCGACGACCGGCGACGGATCAACGGGGATCCGCTTCAGCGCACGACCGGTCAGCCCGCCGCCGCACGGCTTGTCGCGCGGGAACGCCGCCTTCTCGGCGAGTAGCACGCGCGCGCCCGCGCGCGCTAGGTGGATCGCGGTCGACGAGCCGGCCGGGCCGGCGCCGACGACGAGGACGTCGAACCGCTCCATGGCTCCTATTGTGGCGGTCCGTTCTCCTCGTCGACCACCGTGACGTCCTCGTCGTCGACGTCCTCGAGGCCGGGCGTCTCCTCCTCGAGCGTCTCTCCGGCCGGGTAGTCCTCCTCGAGCGGATGCTCGTCTGTCTCGTGGTGGCTCATGCGTTCCTCCCTGGTTGACGTGCCCGCCCGAGCCTCACCCCGTCGACCGTGCCGCAAACACGCAGCGAGGGTTTCGACAACCCGGGAGAATGGAGATGCTCATGGAACATCATCCGCGCCCTCGCCGTACGCGGCGACGCCGGCAGAGAGGAGACGAGCCTCGTGAGCTCTTCGTACACCCACAAGAACATCGCGACCGTGAAGGACGCCGCGCCCGACTTCGGTCTCGGCGAGAACCAGGAGGCTCGCTTCGCGACCGGCGACCTCGACGCGGAGAGCACGGGCTTCAGCCACCACCGGGTCAAGCCCGGCAAGCGGCAGGGGTTCGGCCACCGTCACGACGACGCCGAAGAGGTGTACTTCGTCGTCTCGGGCTCGGGTCGCATGAAGCTCGACGACGACATTCTCGACCTGAAGGAACGAGATGTCGTCCGCGTCGACGCCGGTGTGACCCGCGCCTTCGAGGCGGGCGACGACGGGCTCGAGGTGCTGGCCTTCGGCGCCCGCCACGCGGAGGACAAGGGCGAGATCATCCAGGACTGGTGGCAGGACTGACGCGCTGAGCCGCGGAGCGGGTGGCTAGAATCCCCGTCCGCGCAGGGGTTCCCGAGTGGCCAAAGGGGGCGGGCTGTAAACCCGCTGGCTCAGCCTTCAGAGGTTCGAATCCTCTCCCCTGCATCGGTGAGATTGGGGCGAAAGACCGAGTTCGGACGTGGAGGCTTGTCGCCGGAGCAGCGCGACGTGCTCCGGCGGCTCGAACGCGGCGAGATTGATGCCGTGCGCGCCGAGTTGCTGCTCTGCGGCAACGCACCCCCCTCGGCTTTGCCGCCGAGCGAGGAGCCCGCGCCCGAGCGACCCGACGAGACGCCCGAGGAAGCCGCTGCCCGCGAGCTCGTCGAGCGCATCGCGCGCGACGCGTACAAGGACTCGACCCCCTAGGCCACGAGTGCGACGATCCGCTCGACGCGGTCGCCGCGAAGCTCGCACCGGCGCCACGTATCACCGCGATCGCCGCTCTCCCAGAGCGCACCGTCCGCGAAGCCGGCGAAGAGTCGACCGCCCGTCGCGAGGAGCGCGTACGGCATCGCTCGGAGCGGGTCGGGGAGACCGCCGCCGAGCGCCTCCCAGGTGCCGCCGCGGGAGCGGTAGATCCGGGCCTGCGGATCCCCGTTGCCGTGGGCGGCGAACGGACCCGTGCTGGCCGAGAGGTACCAAACGTCGGGGTCGTTCGGGTCGACCGCGACCGACCACGTGTAGTGCCGGTCTCGTCCCTGGTCGGCGGCCTGCCAGGTGTCGCCCCCGTCCTCGGTCCAGGCCGCGCCGCCGCCACCCGCCTCGTACGCGCGACCAGCCACCCTCGGATGCCAGGCGAGCGAGTGGACGTCGCGCTGGGCGCCGGGACGGTGGTCGTGCCACGTCGCCCCTCCGTCGGTCGAGCGCATCAGCCCACCCAGCTCGATGCCCACCAACAGAAGGTCGGCGTCGTGGGGGCTCGGTGCGACCCAGCGGACGTGTGAGGTCCACGGCCGCGGCGGGAAGCTCCAGGTCGGCTGCGAGGAAAGCTCGAGCAGGCTCGAGAGCTCGCGCCAAGTCTCGCCGGAATCGTCACGCCGGTAGAGCGCGCTCGGCTCGGTGCCTGCATACACCGCGCCATCGGACGCGACGGCGACGGAGAAGACCGCGGCCGCCGGCAGCGCGACGTCGTGCCAGCTCCGAGTCCCGTCGCTGCTGCGTCGGAGACCTCCGCCGTTCAACCCCGCGTAGACCGTCTCGCCGTCGCGGGGATCGAGCGCGAGACACTGCGCCGCGCTCCCGTCGAGCGAGCGTTCGACCGTCCAGCCGCCGTCCCGCTCGTCGAGTCGGACGACGGCGTCTCCGGTGGCTGCGAGCAGCCGAATACCCACTCGCCCATCGTGCCTGCGCTGCCCATACGTCCGTCGAACCCCCGGCTAGACTGACCGACTCGCCCTCTTAGCTCAGTTGGTAGAGCACCTCCATGGTAAGGAGGGGGTCGACGGTTCGAGTCCGTCAGAGGGCTTCGTCAAAAACCCTCCAAATGGGTCTTTTTGTTGTCTGCCCTGGCGCGGTGCCAGCGTCTCGCGGGTACGAGACGGGTACATTCTTGGACGAGAGGGCACTCGCGGGCACGCGCGACCCAACGCGACCACCGTCCAGACGCGCTATCGCAGCGCTGGGAGCTGAAAATC
>JACDBY010000341.1 GCA_013694685.1 Actinomycetota bacterium | reverse complement strand
ACCGTAGTAGACGACACCCTGTGCGTCCGTGTCGGAGAACCAGACGCGCGTCAACGCCGCGTACTTGAACGGAGGGCGTCGATCGGTCGTGCGGCCGAGCTCTGGCAGCTCGGGCAAGCTCAGATCGGGCCCGCGTTGAGCGCCGTCAGGCCCTCGTTGACGTGGAAGACCTTTGCCCGGATGTCCGCGATGCCGAATCCCTCGAGACGGGCGGTTTGCTCCTCGAGGTACGCGTTCGCGGGCTTGTCGTTCTCGAACAGGTAGACGCCTCCACCGACGCCCTCTTCCTCGTTCTCGGTCCAGATCTTCCAGCGCAACCCGGGGGCGCGACCGATGATCCCGGCGAGATCGCCGAACGCGGTGGCCATCTCCTCTCCCCACGGGCCGGGCATCGGGAAGTCGATCTGCAGCAGTGTCGGCATGTCTCTCGAACCCTCTCGCTCGGATGTGCGGCGATCGTACCCGGCCGCCTCAGCCGCGAATCAGCCCCAGCACCTCGTCGCGCCGAGCCTCCATCGTCGCCTCGTCCAGTGCCTCGAGGTTGAGGCGCAGGAGCGGCTCGGTGTTGGAAGGGCGGACGTTGAAGTGCCAGTCGTCGAAGTCGACCGAGACGCCGTCGAGGTGCGAGATCCGACCGCCCTCGTCGCGGTAGCGGTTCTCCAGCTCCTGTAGCTTCGCGCCGACATCGGCGACCGGGGTGTTGATCTCGCCCGTGATGAAGTACCGGCTGCGGAACGGCTCGAGCAGCTGCGAGAGCGGTGCGTCGGCCCGCGAGAGCAGCTCGAGCATGACGAGGAACGGGACGACGCCCGTATCTGCCTGCGAGAAGTCGCGGAAGTAGTAGTGGGCGGACACCTCGCCGGCGAAGAGCGCGTCCTCCTCGCGGATGCGGTGCTTGATGAACGCGTGACCGACGCGGTTGACGAGCGGGATGCCGCCGGCCTCCTCGATCGTGCGCGGCACGGCCCAGCTCGCGCGGACGTCGTAGATCACCTTGGCCCCCGGCTCCTTCGCGAGCATGGCCTGCGCGAGGAGGGCGGTGACGAAGTCGCCGGGGACGAACTCGCCGGTGTCGTCGACGAAGAAGCAGCGGTCGGCGTCACCGTCGTAGGCGACCCCGAGATCGGCGTTCTCCGTCCGGGTTTTCTCGACGATGAACGCGCGGTTTTCGGGGAGGAGTGGATTCGGCTCGTGGTTCGGGAACGAGCCGTCGGGCTCGAAGTAGCACGAGACGACCTCGAGTTGCGGAAGGCGCTCGAGCACACGGGGGAGCATCGTCCCGGCCATTCCATTCGCCGCGTCGATCACGATCTTCAGCGGACGGAAGGCGCCTTCGTCGACGAACGAGAGCACCTTTTCGACGAAGCCGTCCCAGACGTCCTGCGCCCGAACGGTGCCCCGGGTGCCGACCTCACCGAAGTCCCGCGACGCCCGCTGCCGGATCTCCTCGAGACCGGAGTCGCCTCCGACCGGGAGCGCCCCGGCGCGGACGATCTTCATCCCGATGTACTCCTTCGGGTTGTGCGAGGCGGTCACGCACACGCCACCGTCGAGCCCGAGCTCGGTGACGGCGTAATAGACCATCTCCGTGCCGACCATCCCGAGGTCGAGCACGTCGGCACCTCCGTCCACGGCTCCGTCGACCAGGGCGGCAGTCACCGCCGGGGCTGAGAGCCGCATGTCGCGACCGACCGCGATCGAGCGAGGCCCGAACTCCTCGACGAACGCCCGCCCGATCCGGTAGGCGCCGTCCTCGTCGAGCTCGGCGGGGTAGAGCCCGCGGATGTCGTACGCCTTGAACACCTTCGGGTCGAGCACGGGCGGATCGTAGTCGCGCGCCGTTCGGTCTCGATCATCGAGCGTTCGGACTGATCTCGGCCTGCACAACCGCGAGCACGCGCCCGATCTCGCAGGCTCGATCGAGACGTCCTCGTCCCCGGCTCGGAGGCGCAACGCCTGCTCGATCGCGGTGAGCGACGGATCGCGTGCGAGGGCCCACCGACCGGCGTCCGACTTCGAGCAGTGGACGCCCTCGAGCGCGAAGCGCGGCCCGCATCGCCCGCGCCTCCTGGTCGTTCACCGAGTCCATCGCCCATGCCTTCCGACGTACGGCAAACCGCCCCGTTCGATAGTCCGGGGCGAGCCTAGACTTCGGGCATGGAGCGAAAGCTCGCGACGGCGCTGTTCGTCGATCTCGTCGACTCCACGTCCCTCGTCTCGGCGAGTGACCCGGAGATCGTTCGCAGGCGCATCACCAGCTTCTTCGCGCGCGCGCAGGGGCACATCGAGACGTACGGGGGAACCGTCGAGAAGTTCGCCGGCGACGCGGTGCTCGCGGTCTTCGGCGCTCCGATCGCGCACGAGGACGACGCGGAGCGCGCAATCCGCGCCGCGGTGGCGATCGTCGAGTCGAGCAAGGGCGAGCTGCCGGTGAGAATCGGGATCGAGGCGGGCGAGGTCGTTGTCGAGGACGGCGACTCCACCTTTGCGACCGGCGAGGCGATGAACGTCGCCGCGCGGCTCCAGCAGGCGGCCGAGCCGGGTGAGATCCTGATCGGACCGACCGCCCACAGGCTCACGGCAGACCGCGTCGTGGCGGACGTCGTCGAAGGCCGTTCGCTCAGAGGCCTGCGAGAGGGGACGACCGTGAGGCGCGTCGTCTGCGCCGACCGTCCTGCCGGCCGGCCGGTCTCGATCACGGCGCCGTACGTCGGCCGCGAGGAGGAGCTCGAACTACTCGGCAACGCCTACGCGCGGGTCGTTCGCGACCGCCGCGCACAGCTCGTGACGATCTTCGGCGAGCCGGGGATCGGGAAGAGCCGCCTCGCTCACGAGTTCTTCGCCGGACTCGAGCGGACGACGATCCTGACCGGACGCTCACTCCCGTTCGGCGAGGGCCTCACGTACAGGCCGCTTGCCGAGATGGTGCAGGCAGCCGCGGGGATCTCCCCGGACGACTCGCCCGAGGAGGCGTTCGAGAAGCTGAAGGAGGCGTGCTCGAGCGACGCTGTCGCCGACCTGCTCGGGCTCGCTTCGGGCGTGCTCGACACCGTCTCGGGCGAGCGACGGGGCCAGGAGATCGCCTGGGCGGCGCACGAGTGGGCGACGAACCTCGGCGAGGCCCAGCCGCTCGTGCTCGGCTTCGAGGACGTCCACTGGGCCGAGGAGTCGCTCCTCGACCTCGTCGAGCACCTCGCGGAGCAGATCGACGATGCACCCGTCCTGATCGTGTGCCTCGCCCGGCCGGAGCTGCTCGAGGCACGGCCGTCGTGGGGTGGAGGCCGTCGCCGCTCAATCGCGATCGAGCTCGGGCCGCTCCCGCTCGCCGAGGCCGAGCTGCTCGTCGACGCGCTCGCACAGGACGCCGCGCTGCCGGATGACATCCGCAGGGTCCTCCTCGAGAAGACCGAGGGAAATCCGCTCTTCGTCGAGGAGACGATCCGCCTGCTCGCGGAGGAGGGCGACGGCGCCTCGCCGAGGATCCCCGACACGGTGCAGGCGCTGATCGCGGCGCGGATCGACCGGCTGCCCGCCCACTGCCGGTCGCTGCTGCGCCACGGGGCGCTCATCGGCCGGGTCTTCTGGCGCGGAGCTGTCGCCGCGCTCGATCCGAACCTTGACGTCGAGACGGCGCTCGAGGGCCTCGTCGAGCGCCAGCTCCTGACGCGTGAGCCGGTCTCGAGCTTTGCCGGGGAGGATGCCTACCGCTTCCGGCACGTGCTGATTCGGGACGTGGCCTACAGCGGGCTCGCGAAGGGCGAGCGCGCCCGGCTGCATCTGAGCTTCGCCGACTGGCTTTCACAGCGCACCCTCGAGGAGCGCGCCGAAGCCGAGGCTCACCATCTCGAGCGCGCCGCGGCACTTCATGCGGAGCTCGACGGCAGGATCCCCGAGGAGCTCCGTACGCGCGCCGCAGGCGCCCTCGAGCTCGCAGGCCGACGCGCGCTCGTCCGCGAGGCGAACCGCACCGCCCGACGCGTCCTGCTGCGCGCGATCGAGCTCGAGCCGGGTCTCGAGCGCCGCTTTCTGGCCGCGCGTGCTGCCTGGCGTCTGTGGGAGCTGCCCGCGGCCTCCGTCGAGATGGAGCTCGTCAGGGACGAGGCGCGGGACGCCGGCGATCGCGTGATCGAGGGGCTCGCGCTCACCCAGCTCGCGGAGATCGTGCTCAACCGCAACGCCGATGTCCCGGCCGCGCGGACCCTCGGTGAGGACGCGCTCGAGCTCCTCGCCGACGCGCCCGGCGACGCACGCTCCGAGGTGCTCACGCTGCTCTCGAGCGTCGGCTGGTGGGAAGGCGATCTCGAGCGGGTCGAGCGACACACACGCGAGGCGCTCGAGATCGCCCGCGAGAACGAACGCCCGGATCTCGAGAGCCTGGCGCTCGTCGAGCTCGCGTCCGCCCACGCCGCTCGTCTTGACGTCGTCGCTGCCGAGGAGCTGCTGGAGCAGTCGGCCGCACTCGCCGACTCGAGCGAGAGCATCTCCGCGCAAGCCTGGGTCGCGCGCGTACGGGGCTCGCTCCTTCTCCGCCGGGGACGACACGCCGAGGCGGCTGCGCAGTTCCGGCTCGCATCCGAGCGCTTCGCGGAGACGGGCGCGACTCCCGATGCCGCGCGCACCCGCCAGCTCGAGGGCATCGCCGTCTGGCGCGGCGGCGACGTCGAGCGTGCCGAGCAACTCGTCCGGGAGGCGGTGCGGATGCTCCTAACCGTCCAGGAGCGCGGGAAGATCGTGGAGGCGCAGCGCACCCTCGCCGAGATCGTGCTCGCTCAGGGTCGCGTCGAGGAGGCAGAACGGTGGGCGCTCTCGGCCGTGGAGACCGTCGGGATGCAGGACATGATGTCGCGCTCGAACGTCCGCATGGTCCTCGGTCTCGTGCGTGCCGCGCAGGGGCGCGAGGACGAGGCGGAGCTACTCCTCCGCGAAGCGCTCGAGATGCTCTCCGAGACCGATTTCCGGAACAGCGAGCCCGAGCCACTTGCTGCGCTCGCCGACTTCCTGCGAGACCGCGGGCGGGAGGACGAGGCAGCCGAGCTGCAAGACAGGCTCCAGGGCCTCCTCGAGCCCGCGCACGCCGCACGGATCATCTGACGATCCGCCACGACGCGCTCGCGCACGTCTCAGTGCACGTCGAGCAGAGCGGCCCGGATTGCCTGGCTCGAGCCTTCGTCCGGCGACTCCGAGATCACGATGGCCGGCCGGTCGAGGGGAGCGAGGGCTTCCCGCAGCGGCCCCGCACGGAGCGTGCCGTCACCGTAGGGCAGGTGCTTCGTCTCGTTCCGGTTCGCATATGCGATGTCGGAGAAGTGGATGTGGAACGGCTCGCCTGCCTCGAGCACGCCGTCCACGAGCGCGAGCGCCGCGCGAAACGGCTCCACCTCCACGAAGGCGCCGTCGCTCGTCGCGTGCATGTGGGCGAAGTCGAGGACCGGGCGCACCCACGGGACCCGCCGGCCGATCTCGACACAGTCCTCGAGCGAGCCGAAGTCGCGCACGCGTCCCATCACCTCGATCCCGAACGGGACCGCGCGGTTCTTCCCCTCGAGTCGCTCGCGGACGATCGCGAGCTGCTCGCACACGGCGTCGATCGAGTCCTCGCGGCTGCGGCCGAGCAGGAAGCCGGGGTGGAAGACGACGACCTCGGCCCCGCAGGCCGCAGAAATCCCCGCGCTTCGATCGAGCGCGCCGAGCGCGGACGACCACTTGCGACCGCTCGCCTCCAGATGGCCGACCCAGCCGAAGAGCGGCGCGTGCACCGAGAGCGCGATGTCGTACTCGCGGGCGAGCTCGCCGAGTCGCTCCGCCCACGGATAGTCCATCCAGAAGCCGGTCTCGAAGTCGATCTCGCAGGCGTCGTAACCGCGTTCGAGGAGGAGCTCGACGGCCCTCTCCGGGGAGTCACGATCAGGGATGTGCGCCTGCCCCACGCGAATCCGTGCCATTGACGCGACTCTACTGCGCGTGCCGGTGTGTCCGGGAGCCGTCCGACGGGTCCCGTACCCTCGGGGCATGAGCCAGCCCACGAGAATCGATCTCCTCGAGCTCGACATCGACCTGCGCCTCACCGACCTCTGGCGCGAAGCGGCCGACATCAGCGAGTGGAACCTCGAGGTCGTCTCGGCCTTCATGCGGGCCGCCTACGGCAAGGGGTACTGCGACTCGCTCATGGAGGACGCGCCCGGCTCGCTCTGTGTCGAGCACGGCTATGAAGTGCCTCGCCGGCGCGAGCGCGACGCCGCCGAGGCCCGAGGCGCGTAAGCCGACGTTTAGACGACGCGGGTGTCAGCGTCTCTAGACTCCTGGTGTGGCACGGAAGACGTCTCCTGCCAGGCTGGTCATCGCGCTCTCGGTCGCGGCGGTGCTCGCCGTCTTTCTTCTCTACACGTCGATCGCCGGTGGTGGGGGTACCCCATCCGTCGCACCGAGCGAGCTCGCCGCGCGGAGTGGTGAGGTCTCGCTCGCCGGACGCGTCGTGGGAACGCCCACCGGAGACCCGCACGGCGCCGGCCTCAGGTTCACG
>JACDBY010000294.1 GCA_013694685.1 Actinomycetota bacterium | reverse complement strand
GTCGGCGCCTGTCCGAAGTCGAGCAGCCGGCGGGCGGCGTCGGTGAGGGCATTGCGCGTGCGCGCCTTCTGGCCCGTGCGCCCGGTGCTCTCGTACGCGCTTGACATGACGAAATGATACGCTAGTCTCATATGAGACTAAAGTCTCATTGTGCCAAACCGAAAGGCATGCTGTGAGCGAGCCGACAGCGACGAAGACGGCGTTTCACGACGTGGCGCCGTTGCAGGGAGAGGCGCTCTGGTTCAACGGTGCGCGGCAGGACGTGAAGCTCCCGGGCGCGTGGAGCGACGACGCGGTCTCACTCGTCGAGGTGGAGTCGACGCGTGGTCGCGCGACCGGGCTGCACACCGATCCGAGCCACGAGACGTTCTACATCCTCGAGGGCGAGCTCCTCTTCCACGTCGCGGGAGAAGAAGTCCGTGCCGGCGCCGGTCGGACGATCGCCATCCGGATGGGGGTGCCGCACGCCTTCGTCATTCTCTCCGACCGAGCGCGCTTTTTCGTCGTCAACGCTCCCGGAACACAGGATCGGTTCTTCCGCGCCGGGGGTGAGCCGGCACGACACCGCGACTTCGACGCTGCACCCGCGCCGGATCACGAGCGGACGGCCTCGGCCGCGCAAGAGTACGGGGTCGAGCTTCTCGGCCCGCCCCCGTTCGCCGGAGACGCCGTCCGAGCGGTCAGCGGCTAGCGCGCCTATCAGCCGCGGATCGGGCAGGTGGTTGTAGGTCGAGCGGTCCGCTCGACAGATCGCGTCCTTCCTACGATGAAGTTGCGGCGGCGAGAGGCGTGACGCCGCAGGCGGCCGCCTTCAGGGAGCTGCCACGCCCGAAGGGCGCGGATCAAGCGGCAGGATTCCGCTCAGCGGAATCCTGCTCGCGAACAAGGGGCGGATAGATCCGCTCCGCGTACTCGCTCACCATCCGGGCCGCCGAGAAGCGCGGGCCGTTGGTCTTCAGCGAGCGCTTCACCATCGCGAGCCAGCCACGGGGGATGCCGTCGGCGTCGCGGTCGGAGAAGAGCGGGATCACCTGCTGCTCGAGCAGGTCATAGAGCGCGTGGGCATGACGCGCGTCCTGCCCCGCGTCATCCTCGCCCTCCGCCGCCGCCCCGTCGATCTCCCAGCCGTTCTCGCCGTCGTAGCCCTCGACCCACCACCCGTCGAGGACGCTCAGGTTCAGGCCGCCGTTCGCCGCGGACTTCATCCCGCTCGTCCCGCTTGCCTCGAGGGGTGGCCGCGGCACGTTGACCCAGACGTCGCAGCCGCCGACGACCGGCCCGGCGACGGAGAGGTCGTAGTTCTCGAGGAACGCGACGCGCGAGGTGATGCCGATCGAGTGCGAGAGCGAGAAGACGTCGACCAGCATCTGCTTCGCGTTCAAGTCGAGTGGGTGTGCCTTGCCTGCGACGACCATCTGCACGCGGGGTCCCTCGGTGAAGATCCGCCGGACGCGTTCCGGGTCGTAGGTGAGGAGAAAGAGCCGCTTGTAGGTCGCGATCCGGCGGGCGAAGCCCAGCGTCAGCGTGTCCTCGGAGAACGTCTCGGCGACGGCCATGACCGAGTCGGGATCCTCTCCGCGCAGCAACCGGTCCTGCACCGTTTTCGCCTTGACGTAGTCGACGAGCAGCCGCCGAGCCTCGTTCCGCGCCGCCCAGAGCTCCTCGTCCGGGATCGCGTCGACCGCGGCCCACGTGACCTCGTCCGCCGCCCGACCGAGCCACCCGTCCCCCAGGTATCGGTCGAGCACGCGCTTCATCGGCGGGGTGAGGAAGCTCGGCAGGTGAACACCGTTCGTCACGTGGGTGATCGGCACCTCGTTCGCCGGACGATCGTCGAAGAGCGGCCGCCACATCTCGCGTGCGACCTCCCCGTGACGCCGGCTCACGGCATTCGTCCGCCGCGTGAGCCGGAGCGCGAGCGGTGTCATGCCCGGCCACTCGTCCGTCCCGGGCCGCGCGCGGCAGAGATCGAGGAAGCGGGTCGCGTCGATCCCGAGCCGGTCGGGGAGGTCGGCGAAGGCTTCGAGCATCGAGCCCGGCTCGTACGCCTCGTTCCCCGCGGGGACCGGGGTGTGCGTCGTGAAGACGCAACGGTTGCGAGCGCGCTCGACCGCCTCGTCCAGCTCGATCCCGGCCTCGACGTCGCGTGCCGCGAGCTCGAGCGCTGCGAGCGCGGGATGACCTTCGTTGAAGTGCAGAACGCCCGGCTCGATCTCGAGCGCGGCGAGGGCGCGCACCGTCCCGCGGCCGAGGAGCCCGTACTGCCCGAGACGGGTGAGCGGGTTCCCCTCGTACAGCCGCGCGGTGATCCAGCGGTCGAGCGGGTCGTTCTCCTCGAGCTCGGTGTCGAGCAGGTAGAGCGGCACCCGTCCGATCTCGACGCGCCAGACGTGGAAGGCGACGCGCCGGCCGAACAGGGGGAACTCGAGCCGGAGCGGCGCGCCCCCCTCCGTGACCTGCACGGTGGGAAGGTGCTCCGGCGTGATCTGCGTCCAGTACTCGTGCTGGAGTCCGTTGCGATCGACGCGCTGCTGGAAGTAGCCCTTCCGGTAGAGCAGACCGACCCCGACGACGGGCAGGGCGAGGTCGCTCGCCTGCTTGAGGATGTCGCCGGCGAGAGCCCCGAGCCCACCCGAGTAAATCGGGAGCGACGGGTGGATCCCGAACTCCGCGCAGACGAAGACGATCGGCCCGTCGATGCCGTCGACCGTCGTGTCGGGCCGCGCCCGGCTCGCGTCGAGGTCGCGGGCGAGCCGTTCGACCCCGTCCAACAGCGCGCCGCTCGCGAACCGCTCGACGGCATGGGGCGCGAGATCCTCGAGCTGGCGGACGGGGTTACGTCCGTTGAGCTCCCAGGCGGCAGGGTCGAGCGAGCGGAAGAGCTCGGGGCCGTCGGGGTGCCACGACCACCCGTAGTCGAGCGCGATCTTCGCCAGGGGCCTGAGCGGGGAGGGGAGCCGCGCGGCGATGCGCGCAGCGCGCTCCTCCGTCTCGCGGGCACCGGGAAGTGCGGCGAGGTCAACCAGGCGTGGCGTCGTCACGGCGCGTCAAGCTAGCCTAGTGCCCATCTCCGGTGCGGCGCTCCCGCACCTCAGACGAGTGTGGCGCGAAAGTGCGCGACCGTCTCCGCGATGCCGTCGGCAAGCGGTGTGCGCGGGAACGGGCCGATGTCGCGGTCGAAGCCGACCGCCTCGAGCTCCGCCGGAAAGGGGAGCGGCACGCCGCTCCACGTGAGCTGTGCGCCGGGAACCGCCGCCCGGATCTGATCCGCTACCTCCTCGACTGAGGCGACCACGCCCGGAGCGTTGTAGACCGCGGCGCCGTCGCGGACGGCGGCTGCGGCGGTCAGGAAGGCACGGGCCACATCGGGCGCGTAGTCGTACTGGGCTGTCCCGGTGAAGCCGACCGAATACGGCTCGCCGCGCACGGCGGCGAGCATCGCCGCCGTCGGCCCGGAGGTCATGCCCTGATCGCGTCCGGGGCCGTAGACGATGTACGGGCGAAGGCCAATCGACGCGACACCGGTGTCGGCGGCGTAGACGCGCGCGATCCCCTCGTCGGCGAGCTTCGAGACGCCGTAGAGGGTCGTCGGCGCGACACCACCGGTCTCGGGCGCCGGCGATGGGTCGCCGGCGTTGTACACGGCCGTCGAGCTCGCGTACACGACGCCCGTGATCCGGTCGAGACGGCGTGAGACGGCGTCGAAGACGTTGACGGTGCCCGCGACGTTGACGTGCATCCCGAGCGGAGGGTTCGCGCGTACGAACGGCACCTGGAGCGCCGCGAGATGCACGACGCGTGTGATCGCGTGCTCGTCGAGGACGTGCTCGAGCGCCTCGAGCTCGGTGACGTCGCCGCGGACGAGCGTCACCCGCTCGGCGTCGTCGCCGAGCACGAGGCGGAGGCGCGCCGTGTCTTCGCCGAGGTCGTAGCCCACCACCGCGTCACCGTCCGCGAGCGCGGCGTGGGCCGTCCACGCACCGAGACAGC
Source organism: Actinomycetota bacterium (assembly GCA_013694685.1). Classification (GTDB taxonomy): domain Bacteria; phylum Actinomycetota; class Thermoleophilia; order Gaiellales; family Gaiellaceae; genus Gaiella. Next base: position 3,127 of record JACDBY010000294.1, on the reverse strand, counting down.
CGAGGACACCCGTTACGAGGACGGTCTCAGCCAAGCGGCGCGTCCTGGTAGACGGTGACCGTCTCGGTGAAGAACTCGAGTGCCGCCCGGCCCTGCTCGTGCGGGCCGAAACCCGAGCCTTTGAGCCCCCCGAACGGCACGTGCACGTCGGCGCCTGCGGTCTGGGAGTTGATGTGCAGAATGCCGGCCTGCAACTCCTCGGAGAACCGCTGCACCGCATTGAGATCCCGCGTGAAGAGCGCCGCCGAGAGACCGAACGGAACCGCGTTCGCCCGCTCGAGCGCCTCGTCGAGCGTCGAGAACCGGTAGAGCGCGGTCACGGGCCCGAAGACCTCCTCGCATGAGAGGAGCGCGTCGTCCCCGACGTCCTCGAAGACCGTCGGCGCGACGAGGTAGCCCGCCTCGTCGGCGCGCTCGCCCCCCGCGAGGACCGTGCCACCCTCGTCGCGGCTCCGCTCGATCGCCGCGAGCACCTCGTGCATGGCGCGCTCGCCGACGAGCGGGCCGACCTCGGTCTCGGGATCGGACGGATCGCCCACCTTGCCCGCCGCGACGCGCGCGAGCAAGCCCTCGCGGAAGTCGTCGTACACGTCCTCGTGGACGAGGATGCGTCGTGTGGCGGTGCACTTCTGGCCCGCCGACCAGAAGGCGCCCGCATACGAGGCCTCGACCGCACGGTCGAGCTCCGCGTCGGCGGCGACGACGAGCGGATTCTGACCGCCGAGCTCGAGCTGAACCCTGCAGCCCCGCGCGGTCGCCTTCTCCCGGACGCCGTGCCCCACTGCGACCGAGCCCGTGAACGAGAGCGCCCGCACGCGTGGGCTCTCGACCAGGGCTGCGCCCACCTTCGAGCCAGGCCCGGTGAGGACGTTGAGGACGCCGGGCGGCAGGCCCGCCTCGGCGAAGGCCTCGGCGACGTGGAGGCCGGTGCGCGGCGCGTCGTAGGCGAGCTTCAGGACGACGGTATTGCCGTGGACGAGCGCGGGCGCGAGCTTCCAGACCGGTATCGCGATCGGGAAGTTCCACGGGGTGATGAGCGCCACGACGCCAAGGGGCCGTCGGAGCGTGTAGAGGCGCTGCAGCGGGACGGACGCCGCATACACTTCGCCGATCGGCCGCCAGGCCTCGCCGGCCGCGTAGCGGAGGATCGTCGCGGCGCGCGCGGCTTCGAGCCGCGCCTCGCGGAGCGGCTTTCCCATCTCCGCTGTCATGTCCTGGGCGACGCGCTCGACGCGGCTCTCGAGGACGTCGGCGGCCTTCGCCAGGAACGCTCCACGGGCGGGGGCGGGCAGCGCGGCCCAGGCGCGCGCGGCGCCGGCGGCGGCGTCAACGGCGGCGTCCGCGTCACGAGCGTCCGAAGCCTGGAAGGTCCCCGTCGTCACGTCCGGGCGCCACGGGTCGCGCTTCTCGTACGTCGCGCCCCCCGACGCCTCGTGCCAGTCCCCCCCGACGAGGTTCCTCGCAGGAATGTGCGTGTGCGTCTCCGTCTCGGTCATGGTGCGCGGCCCTTTCTCCGGTCAGACGAGCGTGCCTGCCAGCGCCACCGGGTTGACGAGGGTTCCGATCTCGGGAACGTGGATCTCGACCCAGTGCCCCGGGAGGAGTGTGAACGAATCGGGCGGGACGAGGCCCGTGCCGGTGAGCAGGATGCTGCCGGCGGGCACGGGGTTGTCCTTGACGAGCCAGGAGACGAGCTCCTCGAACGAGCGCACCATCTGCCCGGTCGACGTCCGCCCCTCGTAGAGGACGGAGCCGTGCTCATCCGAGATCCGCATCTCGATGATGAACCCCTGTGGCTCGTGCGCGGGCACGTAGATCGACGGGCCGATTGCGCAGGCGCCTGCGTACACCTTCGCCTGGGTGAGGTACAGCGGGTTGGCGCCTTCGATCTCCCGCGACGAGACATCGTTGCCGATCGTGTAGCCGAGGATGCGCCCGCGCTCGCCGAGCACGAGCCCGATCTCCGGCTCGGGCACCGTCCAGATGGAGTCGCCGCGAATCCCGATCGGCTCGCCCGGCCCCACCGTCCGCCGTGCGCCTGCGTCCTTCAGGAAGAGCTCCGGCCGTCGTGCCCCGTAGACGAGGTCGTACACGTTGCCGGCGGCGCTCTCTTCGACTCGCGCCTCCCTACTGCGCTCGTAGGTGACACCGGCGCACCAGACCTCGGGCGGGTCGAGCGGCTGGACGAGCGCCAGCCCCGCATCGAGCTCCAGGCTGAGCGGGTCGATGGGGATCACCGGTGTCGGGTCGAGGTTAAATCGTTGGCCCTGCAGCAGAGGGAGCGGATCCTCGACGTCGACGAGAGCGTGGAACTCTCCCTCGACCACGGGCTCGACCGCGATCGACACGCGCCCGTGCACGTCGACCCAACGGATCATGCGCCGCATCTAATAGACCGCCCGGCCTCCCGAGATGTCGTACGTGGCGCCGGTCGAGAACGAGCACTCCTCGCTCGCCAGCCAGCAGGCGAGCGCCGCGACCTCCTCCGACGACCCCATACGACCCATCGGGATGCGCTCGACCATGTAGCCCACGTGATCCTCTGAGAGTCCGTCCAGGATCGGCGTCTCGATCACGGCGGGAGCGACGCAGTTGACGAGCACGCCGGTTCGCGCGACGTCCTTCCCGATCGCCTTCGTCATCGCGATGACGGCCGCCTTCGCCGCCGAGTACGCCGCGGCCATCGGGTTGCCCTCCTTCCCCGCGATCGAGGCGACGTTCACGATCCGTCCATAGCCGCCAGCCATCATTCCCGGCAGCACGGCGCGATTGCAGAAGAAGACCCCGTCGGCATCGATCGCCATGACGCGTCGCCATTCGTCGTCGCTGACCTCGACGGTCGGCAGCGACGCCCCCGGAATGCCGGCCGAGCAGACGAGCACGGTGATCGGCCCGAGCTCGCTCGCCGCGCGTGCGACCGCCGCGTCCACGTCCTCGGAGCGCGAGACGTCGCCTCGCAGCCCGAGCGCTCCGTCAGGCGCCTCGCCGTTCAGGTCGAGCGTCGCCACGCGGGCGCCCTCCGCGAGGAGCCGCCGCGCCGTCGCCGCGCCGATCCCGCTCGACCCGCCGGTCACGAGCGCGACGCGACCCGAGAAACGGGAAGCTGCGTGGGGGTCGGACTTAAGTC
>JACDBY010000279.1 GCA_013694685.1 Actinomycetota bacterium | reverse complement strand
CCGCTTCGCGGAGCGGCCGCTTCGCGGCCCGGGGCGAACTTGTGTCCGCGTTTCAGGTGCAATGTTGCGCGACACCACACGAGCGGAGCCTACTCGGCGCGCCCGAGTGCCTCTGCAAGCGCGCGGGCGCGCTCCTTGCCGATCCCCGGCACCTCGAGCAAAGCCTCGGGTGGCGCACCCGCGACACCGGCGAGCGAGCCGAACCGCCCGAGCAGGGCTCGCGCGGTGACGGTGGAGATCCCGGGCACGGCTGCGAGCATCGCCTCCGCGACCGACTCGGGCGGCACCGTCGCCCGCGGCACGAGCGGCGGCAGCTCGGCCGGCTGGGCTTCGCGCTGGCAGCGGACGGCGAGCCGGTACAGCCATCGCGCCGTATCGGCCTTGCTGTCGGAGCGCAGCAACGCAACGCCCTGGTCGATCACGGCCAGACAGGCACCCCGGATGGCGTTGGGGTGCAGTCCGCGGCTGCCGCCGTCGAGGTCGCGACCCTCGACCAGTAGATACGGGAACGCGCACGCCCCCCGGAGCTTCGCAAGCTGCGCCCACAGATGCCCGCGACGCACAGCGCTGTGCAGGTCGAGCACCGCCTTGCGCTCGACGATCGTGTCGGCGCCGAGGGCGTAGTCGCCGGCCGGAAGGGACAGGAGCTCGACGTGGGCGCCGAGCTCCGTGAGCAACCCGGCGATGCCGCTGCGTTGCTCGTGCACGTCCACCAGGATGCGAACCGCGCTCGCCACGGACCCGCACGATAGGCGCCCGAGCTTCGGATCAGGCTGCAAGCGAAGCCGTCGAACGAGAACTGGCGCTCGATGCGTGCGACGAGCCTGGTGACCGAACCGGCGCCCCCGGCCGCGAAGCGGCCCTCCGCGCAGCGGAGCAAGGCGCCCAGCAAGACAGCCGGCCGCGGAGCGGCCGACGGCTTGACGTAGCGGAGCTACGTCAAGTGGAAATACAACGCGTACAAGAGCTCGACCGCGGGGTTCGACGTGTGCACCTGGACGTCCGACGGCGTGTCGATCAGCGCCTGCGAGTAGTTGAAAACGATCTTCACGCCTGCGCCGACGAGGCGTTCGGCCGCGTCCTGAGCCGACTCGGCCGGAACCGCGAGCACACCGACGACGATGCTCCGATCGCGAACGATGTCCTCGAGCTCGTCGAGCGCGCTCACCGAGACACCCCCGAGCGACGTCCCGACCTTGGCCGCATCGCGGTCGAAGACGGCGGCGATCGTGATGCCGTGCTCGGCAAAGATCGGGGAGGAAGCGATCGCCGCGCCGAGCCGGCCCGCGCCGACGAGCGCGATGTTGTGCTGGCCCTGAGTCCGCAGGATCTTGCGGATCTCGGCGAGCAGCGAGTCGACGGAGTAGCCGACTCCGCGCTTGCCGAACCTGCCGAAGGCCGACAGGTCCCGCCGGATCTGCGTCGCGTTGATGTTCGTGTACTCGGCGATCTCCTGGGAGGAGATGCGATCCTTGCCCATCTTCTTCGCCTGGGTCAGCACCTGCAGGTACCGGCTCAAACGTGCCGCGACGCCGACCGTGAGGCGATCCGCCACCAACGCCCTCCCTTGGAGCTTGTGACAACCACGCGCATTCTGCCGACGCGCCCGATCGGCAGCGCGAGGCAACCGTCAGTCCGTAGGTGCGCCGACTTCGCCGTCGCACCTAGACGAGCGCCCGGAGCTCCGCCTCGTCCACCTCATACCGGAAACGCTCGGTGCCGTCGACCTCGACGACTGGGATTCTGAGACGATACCGACGCTCGAGTGCCGGATCGCTCGTGATGTCGACGAGCGCGAAATCCGAGCCGCAAACGGCGCGCACGATCTCGAGCGCGGGCTCACAGAGGTGGCACCCGGGTGCCGAGTACACGACGACGCGCGGCGTCATGGGTTCACTAGGTGGTGTCGGGCGCAGCCCGAATCCACCCGCAGGCTCACGGATACAACCCGCGAATCGTCGTCGCTTCCGCGACGCGCTGTACGGCGATCCCGTACGCCGCGTTCCGCATGGTCGTCGAGAAGCGGTCACGCGCAGACCAGGTCTCCTCGAAGGCGCGGACCACGATGTCGTTGAGCTTCGCGTTGACCTCGTACTCCTTCCAGAAGTACTCCTGCAGCCCCTGCACCCACTCGAAGTACGAGACGACGACCCCGCCCGCGTTCGCGAGGACGTCCGGGAGGACGAGGATGCCGCGATCCTCGAGGATCTCGTCGGCGCCCGGCGTGGTGGGGCCGTTCGCGGCCTCGCAGATCATGTGAGCCTTCAGCCGCGGGGCGTTGTCGGCGGTGATCACCTGCTCGAGCGCGGCGGGGACGAGGACGTCGCATTCGAGCTCGACGAGTTCCTCGTTCGATGCTTCGTCCGTGCCCGGGAGCGCCTCGAGCGTGCCGTGCTCGGCCTTGTGGACGATCGCGGCGGGAACATCGATCCCGTACTGGTTGATGACGGCACCGTTCGAGTCCGAGAGCGCGACCACGCGGGCTCCCTCCTCGGCGAGCAGTCTCGCGAGGTTCCGCCCCACGGTTCCGAAGCCCTGGATCGCGACCCGGGTGTCCGGGAACCGGCGTCCTTCCTTCTGGAGCGCCGTCCGGATGCAGTACAGGACGCCCCGTGCGGTTGCGCCGTCGCGCCCGACCGAACCGCCGACCGCGAGGGGCTTTCCCGTCACCACCCCGAGCACCGAGTGGCCGACGTTCATCGAGTACGTGTCGAAGATCCAGGCCATCACCTGCGCGTCGGTGCCGACGTCCGGTGCCGGGATGTCCTTCTCGGGTCCGATCTCGTTGATGATCTCGGTCGTGTAGCGCCGTGTCAGGCGCTCGAGCTCCGAGTGCGAGAGCGACTTCGGCGAGCACACGACTCCGCCCTTCGCTCCGCCGAAGGGGAGGCCCATGAGCGCGCACTTCCACGTCATCCACATGGCGAGCGCCTTCACCTCGTCGTGCGTCAGGCCGGGGTGGTAGCGAATGCCGCCCTTGGCAGGCCCGCGCGTGACGTTGTGCACGACGCGATAGCCCTCGAACACCTCGACGCGCCCGTCGTCCATCGCGACCGGCACCGACACCTCGACGGACTTCTTGCACTTCGAGAGGACACCGATCAGGTCCGGGTCGACGCCGAACGCCTCCCCCACGCGGCGGAGCTGCTCACGCGCGAGCGCGAAGGGGTTCTCGCGGAGGTGCGTCGATGCTTCCGTGGCGCTCATCGAGAGTTGCTGCGTCGAGCTCGCACGACGTGCGGACTGTATCTCAGAGCTGTGACCGCGACTATTGCCGGACAGGTCCGGCACCTACACCGTTTCCAGACGGACGTGGGAGACATCGACCTATTTGACCCGAAACGGGAGGTCGATCCGCGTGACCCGTCCGCCGCCGACCGGAACGCCGACCACCCGTAGGAGGTATCGGCCGGGTGCGAGCCTCGCGCCGCGAGGGCCCCGGCCCGTGACGCCGAACGCGTAGCGGCCCGGCAGCACGTCACGAAGCCGGGCGAGCGTCCCGAGGCGGCGGCGACCGCGATGCAGCTCGATCTCCAGGCGCGAGAGCGGAAGGAGCTGCGGACGCTCGACGGATCCATCGACGCGACCGGCAACGAGCGAGAGCACCGCCGGCCGCTGGTCGTCGGGAGCGAAGGCCGAGCGCGAGAGCGCGACCCGCGTGACGACGGGGGGCCGATCGATCGGGACGGCGGCGCTCCAGTCGATCCGCAGGCGCGCGCCGGGTCCCGCGACCGCGCGGATCGCTCCCCGCAGCGCGCCTGGCCCGGCAGGTCGCGTCGTCGCCCGGATCGTGATCCCCACGACACGTGCACGCCCCGGCCGGACGACAACCCGGTCTGGACGGATCCGGACGACCACACCGGCCGCACGCGTTGCCGGCGAGAGCCGGACCTCGAGCCTGCGGCGCGACACGTTCCGCAGCGAGATCCTGGCGGAGAGCGCCTGACGTCCCCGATGGAGGGCGCCGAGCGGGACGAGCGGAGGCTCGGCGATCAGCTCGACGGCCGACGCGGCGACCGGGTTCGCGAGGCGAGCGTCGGAGCCTGCGACGCCCGCCCGGGCGGTGGCCACGAGCGCGCTCCTGAGGCC
>JACDBY010000256.1 GCA_013694685.1 Actinomycetota bacterium | reverse complement strand
CGGCCCTCGGCGCCCTCGGAGAGCGCCGGCACGAGCTCGAGCGCGAGCTCCTTGCCGAGCTCGACTCCCCACTGGTCGAACGAGTCGATGCCCCAGATGGTGCCCTGGGTGAAGACGACGTGCTCGTACAGCGCGACGAGCGAGCCGAGCGCGAACGGGGTCAGGCGCTCTAGCAGCAGGAACGACGACGGCCGGTTGCCGGGCATCTCCTTGTGCGGGACGAGCTCGGCGGCGATCCCCGCGCGCCGGAGCTCCGTGCCGGTCCGCCCGAACGCGAGAGCCTGCGCCTGTGCGAGCGCGTTCGCGAGGAGCAGCGTGTGGTGGTCGCCGAGCTCGTTCAGCGACCGCGCGAAGGCGATGAGATCGCAGGGCACGAGCAGCGTGCCCTGGTGGAGCAGCTGGTGGAAGCTGTGCTGGCCGTTCGTGCCCGGCTCGCCCCACACGATGCCCGACGTCTCGACCTCGACCGGCTCTCCGTCGAGCCGTACGCGCTTTCCGTTCGACTCCATCACGAGCTGCTGCAGGTAGGCCGGGAAACGGGCGAGATACTGCTCGTAAGGCAGCACCGCGTGCGTCTGGGCACCGAAGAAGTCTCGGTACCAGACCCCGAGGAGTCCCATCAGAAGGGGCAGGTTCTCCACCGGCGGGGCCGCGGCGAAGTGCTCGTCCATCGCGTGGAAGCCGTCGAGGAGCTCGCGGAACGACGCCGGGCCGACGGCGATCATCGTCGAGAGGCCGATCGCCGAGTCCATCGAGTAGCGCCCGCCCACCCAATCCCAGAACCCGAAGGCGTTCGCAGGATCGATGCCGAACTCCGCGACCGCCTCGAGGTTCGTCGAGACGGCGACGGCATGGCGGGCGATCGCGTCCTCGTTCCCTCCGAGACCGGCGAGGAGCCACTCCCGCGCCGCGCGGGCGTTCGCCATCGTCTCGACGGTCGTGAAGGTCTTCGACGAGACCACGACGAGTGTCTGCTCCGGGTCGAGATCGCGGGTCGCCTCGACGAACGCGGTCGCATCCAAGTTCGAGACGAACCGGAAGGCGATGCGGCGATCCGTATACGCGCGCAACGCCTCGTAGGCCATGGCCGGCCCGAGGTCGGAGCCACCGATCCCGATCGAGACGACCGCCCGGATGCGCTCACCCGTGTGACCACGCCAGTCACCGGAGCGCACCCGCTCGGCGAGTACGGCCATCCGGTCGAGGACCTCGTGGACGTCGCGAACGACGTCGCGTCCGTCGACGAGCAACGACCGCTCCCGTGGCATGCGGAGGGCGACATGGAGCGCGGGTCGCTGCTCGGTCGTGTTCACCCGCTCGCCGCGGTACATCGCGTCACGCCGGCCGAGGACATCGCGCTCGCCGGCGAGGTCGAGGAGCAGGCGGACCGTCTCCTCGTCGACGCGATGCTTCGAGAGGTCCGCATGGATCCCCGCGGCCTCGACCGTCAACCGGCTCGCGCGACCGGGATCGCGGGCGAAGAGCTCCCGGAGATGGACGTCGCGCACAGCGTCGAAGTGGCGGTTGAGCGCCTGCCAGGCTGCCGTTTCGACGAGGGAGTCCGTCATCTCTCGAGGCCGTAGACTCGCATGACTCTAGAGGTCGGACGTGGGAGGAAGCGATGGCGACGAGCACGCCGGTGCAGCTGGGGATGGTCGGGCTCGGACGCATGGGCGCGAACCTCGTCAGGCGTGCGATGCGCGACGGCCATTCCTGCGTCGGCACCGACCGGCGCGCGGACGCGATCCACGAGCTCGAGGACGAGGGCATGGAGGGGGCGGCCACGGCCGCCGACCTGGTCGCGGCGCTCGAGACCCCGCGCACCGTATGGGTGATGGTGCCCGCGGGCGTCGTCACGGAGACCGTGGTCATGGAGCTCGCCGACCTCCTCGCGCCGGGAAACACGATCATCGACGGCGGCAACAGCCGCTACCACGACGACATCCGCCGCGCGCAACTGCTCGACGAGCGCGGAATGCACTACGTCGACGTCGGAACGAGCGGCGGCGTCTTCGGCCTCGAACGCGGCTTCTGCCTGATGATCGGGGGTGACAAGAGCGCCGTGGCACGCCTGGCGCCGCTCTTCGACTCACTCGCGCCCGGGCTCGACGCCGCGGCGCGGACCCCGGGGCGCGGAGGAGAGCCCGCACCGGAGGAGCTCGGCTGGCTCCACTGCGGCCCGCCCGGCGCCGGCCACTTCGTGAAGATGGTGCACAACGGGATCGAATACGGCCTCATGGCCGCCTACGCGGAGGGGCTGAACATCCTCCACCACGCGAGTGTCGGGAGCCTCGAGCGCGAGTCCGACGCGGAGACGGCCCCGCTCGAGGATCCGACCCTCTATCGCTACGAGCTCGACATCCCCGCGATCGCCGAGGTGTGGCGCCGCGGCAGCGTCATCTCCTCGTGGCTCCTCGAGCTGACCGCCGCCGCCCTGCACGCCTCGCCGACGCTCGAAGGGTTCCAGGGGCGGGTCTCCGACTCGGGCGAGGGCCGCTGGACCTCGATCGCGGCGATCGAGACGAGCACCCCCGCGCCCGTGCTCACGGCCGCACTCTTCTCGCGTTTCTCGTCCCGCGACGAGGACGAGTTCGGGAACCGGATGCTCTCGGCGATGCGAAAGCAGTTCGGCGGGCACATGGAGAAGCCGAACCCCGAGCCCTGAGCAGGGCGCGAAGCGTCACGCGCCGCGCCATGGCGTGCGTCGCGACCACCAACCCGGCACCGCACGACGGTACGCCTCGTAGTCCGCGCCGAAGCGACGCAGCAGCGTGGGCTCCTCGTACCAGCGCACGAACGAGACGACGGCGGCCGCGAATGCGGCGAGGTACGCGAGCAGCACCGGACTCCCGAGAACGAGTGCCTGGCCCCCGAGAGCGGCTGCGACCGCGAGGTACATCGGGTTCCGCACGTACCGGTACGGGCCGTTCACGACGAGACGCTCGGTCGGAGCGACCGGTGCGGGCGTGCCGAGCCCGTCGACCACGAACCGACCGAAGGCGTGGAGCAGGATCGCGGCAGCGGCGACGATCAGCCCGGCGCCGAGAAGCTGCAGCACGAGTGGCGGCTCTGGGTCACCCGCCTCCCAGCGGGTGAGGAGCCACGGGCCAAGTCCGGCCACGACGCCTGGAGCTGCCACGAGGAACGCAGCGCTCCCGAGCGCCGCGCGCGCCTGCGGGCTCACGCAGCGAGCGTCGTCGCGACGTGGCGGAAGAGGTCGACCCCGACCTCCAGGTCGTCGACGGCAATCCGCTCGTCGGCCGAGTGGATGAGGCGCGCCGCGAGCTCGGTCTCCATCGCCTTGAGCGGGAAGAACCCGTACATCGCCGTGCCGAGCTCCTTCCGCACGTAGTGGCTGTCGGTGAAGCCCGCACCGACGATCGGCGCCAGGCGGGCACCAGGCTCGACCCGCTCGACCCACGCGGCGAGCGCGTCCCACACCGGGCCGCCGATGGGAGAGCGGGTGCCACCGACGATCTCGGCCTCGATCCATTCGAGCTCCCAGTCGCCGGGGAGTCCTGCACGCAGCAGCGCCTCCATCTCGGCCGGTGTCTGGCCGGGGAGGAGCCTGCAGTCGACTTCGATCACGCACGAGCCGGGGATGACGTTCCGTTTGCGTGACGCCTCGATCATCGTCGGCGCGAGCGTCGCCGAGAGGAGCGGCGCGACGAGCTGCCCCGCCAGCGGATGGAGCGACCGCGCGCGCTCGAGCGCCAACTCGACGGGCGGCACCTGGCCCAGCGTCACCTCCAGGAAGGCCCGCACCTCCGGGATCAGCGACTGCGGCGGTTGGAGACGGGCGAGGGCGTCGAGCAACGGAGCGGCCTTGAGGAGGGCATTGTCGGCCGCATGCGGATCGGACGCGTGTCCGCTGCGCCCGCGCAACCGCAGACGGAACGGCGCGGTCAGCTTCTCGCCCACGCCGCAGAGGTAGAAGACCCGCTCGCCGAAGACGCACCGCTCCCCCGCACCCTCGTTCAGCCCGAAGTCCGCCCGGAGCGTCTCAGGGTGCTCGCGCGCGAGCCACGAGGCGCCGAAGTCGATCCCGACCTCCTCGTCTGCGGTCAACGCGAGCAGGAGGTCGCCCCCCGGCC
>JACDBY010000242.1 GCA_013694685.1 Actinomycetota bacterium | reverse complement strand
GGCGTGTCGTGGACGAACCTGACGCGGGGATCGAGCTCGGCCCGGTTCGCCAGCACCGGCTCGCGACGTTCCACCGCCCAGCCCGTGATCCCGACTCCGAAGGGGAACGGTGGATCGGCGAGCACCTGCGCCGCGTCCGATCCGGAGGCATAGACGGCCTTCAGCTCGCGATTCGCCTCGTCCGCCTCGTAGAAGGTGATGTCGTCGTACGGGACGAGCTCGCCGACCGTGTCGGCGATCCGGTGCAGGAGGTCGTCGAGCGACTGCTCCGACAGGAGCTCGTGGAAGACGTCCGCGAGCTTCCGATAGGACTTGACGAGAGGGTCGAGGGCAACCTCGGAACGAGAGGGGTCTTCCCGACCCGCCGCAGGGGTGTTGGGTGGTGGATTCACGGCCTCTCGGAGGGAATCGGCCGCAACCGGCCGCGCCTTGAGGGTTCCGACGCGTCGAGCGCGGACTCCTACGGTGGTGTCCGAGCCGCACCGAGCCGCCCTTCCAGGTCGGGATCCAGTCCGGCCGCACTCCTGCCGATACGTGTGCCGATGGCAGGAACCACGGGTCGTGAGCCGAACGGTGCCGGCGTGAGAACGCTCGGCGTCGCGCTCGCCTTGATCGCGCTCGCCGTTCCCGTCGACGCGGCTGCGAAGACGCGTCACGTCTGGTTCCTGGACGCCGCCCAGCCCACTCCCGTACAGCGCACCGCACCGGGCGTTCCGGCCCTCGTCAGGTCGCTCCTCGCCGGCCCGACGAAGCGCGAGCGCGCCGAAGGACTCAGGAGCGCGATCCCGATCGGCACGACCATTCGCGGCGTGCGGATCGAGCGTCGGGTCGTCACCGTCGATCTCGTGGCGCGCTTCGCGAGCGGGCGCGACGAGAGGTTGCTCACCGCACGCGTCGGCCAGCTCGTCCGGACGCTCCGCGGTGTCCCCGGCGTACTCGGGGTGCGTGTTCGGATCGAGGGCGGCGTGCCGGTCGGACTCTTCCCCGGCTACGACCTCCGCCGACCGGTTGTCGAGCCGCTCGCCGAGGCACGAGCTCCGAGCCTTCGCGCGACGCAGCGCCTTCTCGCGGATCTCGGCTTCATGGCTCCCACGGGGGTCACGGGCCGCGAAGGCGACGAGACCTCGACGGCGATCCTCGCGTTCGAGAAGTGGAAGGGGCTCCCACGCGACGGCGTGCTCGACAAGGACGTGACGAGCGCGCTCCTGCTCACCACGCGCCCGAGCCCGAGCCGCTCGCGCCTCGGGAGGCGGGTCGAGATCCACCTCGGGCGCCAGGTTGCCCTGCAGATCGTCGACGACCGCGTGGTGCGCGTCTTCCACATCTCGTCGGGTGCAGGCGGCGCGACCCCGTCGGGCTCGTTCCGCGTCTATCGCAAGGAGCGCATGTCGTGGTCGGTGCCCTTCTCCAGCTGGATGCCGTGGGCGAGCTACTTCGTCGGCGGCATCGCCATGCACGAGTACTGGCCCGTCCCGAGCTATCCCGCCTCTCACGGCTGCATCCGCATGATGGCGCGTGACGCGCCGCTCATGTACACGTTCGCGACCCACGGGACGCCGGTCGACGTCCTCTGGGAGGGCGCGTGAGCCGCGTCTTCTCGCTCGCCGTCGCGGTGCTCGCGCTCGGCGCCTCCTCCGCCTCGGGGTCGTCGGCTGCCGCGGCAGCTCCGGCCACGCCGGTCGCGGTCGCGCTCGGCCTCGGTCACCCACTCCTCCAGGCGGGCGTCGTCCGCGGTCGCGACGTCATCCTCGCCCGTGGCTTCGAGGTCGAGCTCGCTCGCGTTCTCGCACGCAGGCTCGGGACACGCATCGACCGCTTCGCCTACGTCCCGTCCACGAGGCGGCTCCTCGCCTCGGGGACATCGTCGTGGCAGCTCGCAGTCGCGGGAATCGAGCGCGCGTCCAGCACCGGAGCACGGCTTAGCGCCTCGTACCTGACGACCGATGTCGCAGTCGTGGCGCGCCGGGGGATGGAGCGACCGCGGCGGCTCGCCGATCTACGTTCGGGCGTTGGCTGTGCCACGCGAGGAAGCGCCGGGGCGACCGTTCTCTCCTCGCTGCGCCTGCGAACCACGCCGGTCGTCGTCGCAGGCCACAACAGACTACGAGACCTGTTGCGGACAGGTGCGTGCGACGTGGCGCTCGTGCCGGCGTTCGAGGTCGGTCGCTTCGTCGCTGGGCACCAAGCGCTCCTCGGACCGGTCGTGGGACGGATCCGGCACGGCGACGGGCTGGGTGTGCTCGTGCGCACCGGCGCAGGGCAGGACGTCGGCACGGTGAACGCAGCACTCACGCAGCTCCGGCGCGACGGGACGCTCGGCCGTCTCGCGCGCGGGTGGCTGGGGCTCGACCCGGCCACGCTTCCGCGGCTTCGCTGACGCCGGATCCGCCGGGAGCGCGGGCCGGACAGGTCAGGTCCCTACGAGTCGGGTGGGTAGACGCCGTCACCGGGTCGGGCCCGGCCGAGCCGCAGGATCACGCCGAGTGTCACGAGCGGGAGCACGACCGCGGCGCCGATCCAGCCGACAGGCCCGAGCGCCGCGAGCCCGACGATCAGGAGCGGTACGCCGATCACCAGACCGACCACGATCGCGATGACCACGGAGAAGCGCACCCGACGAGCGTACGTCGTCGCGATCGCGGGAACACTGTGCGGATGATGGATCGTCGCGTCGCCACCAGGGCTCTCGCCGGTGTTGCGCTCGCCGCGTTCGCGATCGGGCTCGTCGTCGCCGTCGATCGAGGGCTCGAGGAGGAGACGGACGCGACGACGGTCGCCACGATCGCGACTCCGCGGCCGACTCCGCGGCCGACACCACGTCCCAGGCCGACTCCGCGACCCGCCCGCTTCGTCCCGCTCGTCGCCGCCGGCGCGTTCGACCCGGAAGGCGACGGGCGTGAGCGCGACGAGGAAGCACCGCTCGCCGTCGACGGGCGCGCCGACACGTCGTGGCGAACCGAGCGCTACTCGAGCTTCTCTAAGACTGGCGTCGGGCTCGTGCTCGACGCACGCCGCCGCGTTCGGGTGGAGCAGGTCGTGGTCGACAGCCCGACGCCAGGCTTCCGGGCCGAGATCCGCCTCGGCTCCGCCCGCGGTGGCCCTTTCACGCGGGTCTCGCCTGCGAGGACGGTGACCGCC
>JACDBY010000227.1 GCA_013694685.1 Actinomycetota bacterium | reverse complement strand
ATCCAGGTGCCTGGCTGAAGCCAGGCACCTCGCGTCACGCCGCGAGCAGCCGGTCGAAGAACGTCCGGTAACGCGTCAGCGCCACGCGGAGGTCTTCCGTATTCACATCGTCCCCAGCAGCCCACTGACTCTCGAGACGCTCCCTCTCCTTCGTGAGGCTCGCGGTGACGCGCTGTGCGAGGTCGGCGACGAGCGCGTCGGCCTGCTCGACGGCCTGCTGCGGCTCGTCGACGAAGCTCGCCTGGATCTCCTCCCAACGTGACCTGAAGCGATCGTTCTGCTCGGCCGGGAGCAGTGCGCCCTCCTCCGTGGCGGAGTCGGTCGTCTGCGGAGCCTCCATCCCATCGGCCGAGCCGGCGACCCGCTCGTCCTCGACGGCGGGCCGCGCCCTGGGCTCGTCGAGCCCGGTCGACCGGGTCTCGCTCTCGTCGGTGGACCTCGTCCCCAACGCCGTCTGGTCGTCCGGCGGGGTCGAGCTCAGGCGCTCGTCATCCGGCAGCCCGGCTCGCTCGTCTCCGTGCGTTTTCTCGTCCTCGCTCATGGCACTTCGTCCTCCCTCTCGCTCACGAGCTCGTCGAAGAGCGCGCGATAGTGGTTCATGGCGTTTCGCAAATCCTCGGTCGACGCGTCGCCCGAGCGGCTCAGCTGCGCGAGCCGGCGACCCTCGCGGTAGTTCTCGACGACCTGCGGATGGTCGACGGAGACATCCGCCGCCCGACGATCGAAGTCGTCCTCGGCGGGGTAGCCGCGGTCGACCATGACCGAGCGTAGGAGCGTGTCGGCGGCAGCGACGGCCACTGGCGGGTCGTCGACGAACTGCTTCTGCACCTCGCGCCACGAGACCTCATACCGTGTCCTCGAGGCCTCGTCGAGCGGGCGAACCTCCAGCTCGTCACGGCGAGCCTCACGCTCCCTGAGCTCCGACTCCGCCTCGCGTCGGCTCGGTGCATCGCCGGAGACGCGGTCGTACTCCGGCCCGAAGCGGTCGCGAAGTTGCATCGTGCGCCGCTCTCGGGTGACGAACCACGCACCTGCGGCGAGTGCGAGGATCGCGATCAGAATCACTATCCATCCCCATGCAGGCATCTCTCGTCTCCTCGTTCGGAACCCTGGGGAGCGGTACCCGATGCCGCCCCCGCGAAAACGAAGACGGGTCTCAGTCGCCGACGACGTCTGCGAATGCTGCGGGCGCGCGCGTCACGGGGTACGTCGCGACGTAGAGCTTCACCGGTACGCCCGTGTCGTCACGGACGACACGCAGGAGCTCGCCGAGCTCGCGGCCCTCGACGATCCGCCAGCGATCGTCCAACTCGGCGGTGAGCCACGAGACGTTCCGGCCCGGGGCGCCGTCGATGAGCTCGAGCCTCAGGCGGCCACGATCCCACGTGAGGAGGAGCTCGGAGCCCTCCGACCACCAGCGGCCGAGCAGGGGCGCGACCTCGACCGGCGCGCCCTGGTCTGCCCGCCAGAGCTCTGGAGCGCGGGGAAGCGCCTCGAGCGCCGCACACGCAAGGTCGATGGCGAGACTCTCCGGATCGAAGCCCGCGCTCGTGTTGGCGAGGACCGCGGCACCCGTCCGCTCGGGACGGTGGACGAGGACGGAGGCAAGGAATCCTGGCATCGCGCCGCCGTGACCCACGAAGACGCGGTCGGCGCGACGGTAGAGCCCGAGACCGAGACCCCAGCCGACCTCCCAGCTCGCGTGGTCGACCATCGTGCGCACGCGGGCCATCTCGTCGAGCGAGGCTCCCGCCAGCACGGCCTCGTTTCCGGTCGCGAGAAAGTCGCCCCACACGGCGAGCTCGTCCACCGTGGACCAGAGCCATCCCATCGCGGCGGTCGGTCCTTCGACCGGCAGGTCCGGCTCGACCGTCACGCCGTCGCTCCACGGGTCGACGTAGTAGCCGGTCGCCTTTGGCCCCGGTGGGTCGAACGACGTCCGCTCGAGCCCGAGCGGCTCGAGCACCCGCCGGCGAAGCGCTCCCTCGTAGCCCGACTCGCTGCGACGCGCGACGACCTCGCCGAGGAGCCCGAACGCGAGATTCGAGTAGTGCCATGCCACACCCGGGGCGAGCAGGCGCTCGACGTCCTCGAGACCCGCGAGCAGCTCTTCCCGGCTCGGTGGCTCGAGGGTCTCCCACACTTCGCCCGGCGGCTCGCGTTGCAGGCCGCTCAGGTGGGAGAGGCAGTCGCGGATCGTCGGGCCTGGCGGCATCTCCGGAATGTGCGCGCGGAGCGGGTCGTCGAGCGCGAGCTCGCCGTCGTCGCGGAGTTGCAGGATGCAGACCGCCGTGAAGGTCTTCGTGATGGAGCCGATCCGGTAGACGTGCTCCGGTGTCGCAGCCTCGTCGCGCGCGATCTCGGCCGTGCCGACGGCCCTCCGCCAGACGACCTCCCCGTCCCGGAAGACCGCGGCGCTCACCGAAGGGGAGCGCTGCTCCGCCTGAGCACGCGCCACGAGCATGTCGAGCTGCTCGCGTAGCGCGTCAGGCGGCGACACGGGCTCCGAGCACGTGCGGGACGAGCTCGATCGCGCGGTCGATGTCGTCGTCGCCGAGATCGAGATGCGTGACCGCCCGCACGACGGTCGGGTGGATCGTGGACGAGAGCCCGACCCCGCCTTGGCGCAACCGGGCGAGTACCTCGTCGCGCCCGAGCCCCAAGACGCCGACGTCGAGCTGGACGAAGTTCGTCTCGACGCGATCCGGTTCGACGGGGAGCCCGGCGGCGTGCCAGGCATCGCCGAGCCGCCGTGCGCGCGCGTGGTCGTCGGCCAGCCGGTCGAGGTGGTTCTCGAGCGCGTAGACACCGGCCGCGGCGACGATGCCCGCCTGTCGCAGCGCGCCGCCAAAGAGGTGCTTCTCGCGCCAGGCGCGCTCGATCGTCTTCTCGGAGCCGGCGAGGAGGGCCCCGAGGGGGCAGCCGAGTCCTTTCGAGAGGCAGACGGTGACCGTGTCGAAGAGCCCGCCGATCGCGCTCGCCGGCACCCCGGTGGCGACCGCCGCGTTGAAGAGCCTCGCGCCGTCGAGGTGTGTCGCAAGGCCGCGCTCGCGGGCGGCGGCGAGAAGAGACTCGAGCTCCTCGAGGGGCCAGCAGCGGCCGCCCGATGAGTTGTGGGTGTTCTCGAGCGCGAGAACGGCCGCGCGTTGGTCGGCACCTTTCGTGCTCGGCTCGGTCGCCGCGTGCAGCTCGTCGACACCGAAGCGACCGCCCTCGCCGGCGATCGGCTCGATCATCAAGCCCGCGTGGACGGCCGCGCCGCCGTACTCGTAGATCACGATGTGTGCGTGGCGCTCGGCGACGAGGACGTCTCCGGGTCGCGCGTGGAGCTTGAGGGCGATCTGGTTCGCCATCGTCGCGGTGGGCACGAAGAGCGCCCGCTCCTGTCCGAGGAGCGTCGCGGCACGTTCCTGAAGCTCGTTCACCGTGGGATCCTCCCGGCGCTGCTCGTCGCCGACCTCGGCGGCGGCGATGGCCGCGCGCATACCGTCGGTCGGCCGCGTCGCGGTGTCGGAGCGCAGGTCGATCACGGGCGCGCTCTAGGCGGCGCGGGGCTCGTCGGATCCATCGTCGACCGGTCGCGCAGCGGCGCGGATCCCGACGTCGAGCTCGAACGTACTCGTCACCTCGGCCTCGACCGCGATGGCGGCGTCGGTGCGGGCGCGCGAGGCGGCGACCCGACTGCGCTCCATCGCGTCGGTCGACTCCCAGAGCGTGATCGACATCGCATGTTGGCCGTCACGCTCGACGAGGAAGAAGGCCTCGACCAGGCCGTCCAGTCCCCGGATCAGCTCGATTGCGGGTTGGAAGGACTCGACGGCCTCCGAGGCGCGTCCAAGCTCCAGCTCGTACGTCGTCACGCGTGCGAACACTCATGGCCTCCTCTGCGGCTTCTGGCGAGTCTATCGTGGCTCCATCGACCTCGAACTCCTCGAACGACGCGTCGCCGAGCTGGGCCAGCCCGCGTACCGCGCGGCGCAGGTCTGGGAGTGGACCGCGCGAGGAGCCGACGGCTACCAGTCGATGACGAACCTGCCACTCGCGCTCCGCACAGCGCTCGAGGCCGAGGTGCCGTTCTCGACGCTCGCCGTCGTGACCGAGCAGCAGGCGCGCGACGGCACCGTCAAGACCCTCTTCCGCACCCACGACGGTCATCCCGTCGAGGCCGTGCTGATGCGCTACCGCGACGGAAGGCGCTCGGTCTGCGTCTCCTCGCAGTCGGGCTGTCCGCTGACGTGCACGTTCTGCGCAACGGGCGCGATGACCTTCGGGCGCAACCTCACCGCCTCCGAGATCGTCGACCAGGCGCTCCACTTCCGCCGCAGTGTGCCGCTGAACCACCTCGTCTTCATGGGTATGGGCGAGCCGCTCATGAACCTCGACGGCGTGCTCGGCGCGACCCGCCGGATGCCCGCGATCGGCATCACTCACCGGCGGACGACGATCTCGACCGTCGGCTGGATGCCGGGCCTCTCGCGCTTCGTCGAGGACGTCGCCGAGCCGATCCGCCTCGCGCTCTCGCTCCATGCGGCGGATCCCGCGCTCCGCAGCGAGCTGATGCCGGTCAACGACCGCTACCCGCTGGCCGACGTCGTGGCGCTCTGCCGGACGCACTGGGAGCGGACGAACCGGCGCGTCTTCGTCGAGTACGTGATGCTCGCCGGCGTCAACGATGCTCCCGCTCAGGCGCGTCTGTTGGCTGAGCTTCTCGGTCGCGACGCGTTCAAGGTCAACCTGATCCCCTACAACCCGACGGGGAAGTACGGCGGCTCATCCCGTGAGGCGATCGCAACCTTCAAGGCAGAGCTCGACCGCGCGCACGTGCCCGCGACCGTGCGGCTCACGCGCGGTCGCGACATCGCGGCGGCGTGCGGACAACTCGCCGCCGTACCGCGAGCCCGCGCGCCCGAGCCCGTCTCGAGCTGAGCGGCCCCACACCGTCCCGATCCCACATTTCTCGTTCGTCGTCGCGTGCCTCGCCCGGCATCGCTCTCTCCCGCACCGGGTCGCAGCCTCGGTAGCCCTTGCCCCGAACAGTGTCGACACCGTGCAGCTCAAGGCGAACGCCGTCACAACCGGCAAGGTCCTGAACGGAACGCTGCTCGGCGCCGACTTCAAGGCGAGCCAGGTTCCCTTCGGCAAGATCGGTCCCGCAGGCCCGGCCGGCCGGCAGGGGCCGCAGGAGCCGCGGGGCCCGGGCACCGCCAACTCGACCCTGACGACGATCGTCGTGAACGAATACGCGGCCGCCGGGAGTGCGGACTTCCAGTGCCAGGCCAACACCGGGACGCTTGCGGCCAACTTCATCAAGATCGCCGCGATCCGCGTCGCCAACCTGACGAACTCGGGCTGATCCGTCGACGACGCTCGGGCGGTCGGTCGACCACGGCCGGCCTCACGAGCGACAGCGCCCGTCAGAGCTTGCGAACGGCGTCGCCGACCCGGAAGGTGCCCGGCTCGACGACACGCGCGTTGATCCCGCGCAGGTTCAGTTCCCGACCCTCGGGCGAGTTGACGAATCGCATCGCGTCCAGACCGAATCGCTCCGTGAACTTCTTGCAACCCGTGTGCGGCTCGGCCGTCACCTCCAGCACCGCGTGCCCGATCGCGAGACGCGTGCCGGGTGGAAGGTGCTCGCCGCTCAGATCGAGATCGACGTAGAGCTGGTCGCCGGCGAGCGGCCACCGGTTGCGATCGCGGGCAACGAGAGCCGCCGCGCGCGACGACATCAACGTCACCTGCGCGTCGAGATTCGAAGGTCGACCTCCGGAGCGGCCCGACGCGCGCCAGCGATCGCCGACGACGCCTTCCTCGAGGTCGAGCTCAGCCTCGTCGAGGCACCGCCGCTCGCCGACGTCCGGCCGGACGACGATCAGCTCGAGCACGCCCTCGTCCCGCGGCGCCGCGCGTACGGTAGGGAGCCCCGCTTCCAGGTCCGCGGGTGTCAGGTGATGCGTGCTGTCGACCGTCTCGGTCACGACTCGCCCGCAATCGTCGCGTGCCTGCGTACGAGCTGCCAGCGCGCATCGCGGCGCGTCCAGATGTCGGTGACGTGCATGCGGTGGCTGAGGTCGCGACCGTCGAGCCGCGCGACCTGGCGGTAGCGCGAGACGAGCACCGCGGTGTTGCCGTAGATCTCCGGATCGATCTCCTCGTAGGTGAACTCGTCGATCTCGTACGGGCCTGCGGCCGCCTCCACGAACGCGCCACGGTCGAGCTGACCCGCAGCGCCCTGGAGGGTGAACTCGGCCGCCAGCAGCTCGTCGAGGCGAGCGACATCGTGCTCCGAGACGGCACGTGCGACGTCGTGGGCGAGCTCGACGAGCTCGTGGGCGACCGCAACCGTCATGGCGCCTCAACCCTATCGACAGCCCCGGCCCGCTGGAACGAGTACCGGACGACCGGCTGCTTCGTCGCCTTCACCTCGTCGAGGCGCCGAACCGGTCGGGTGAGGGGCGCGTCCTTCAGCCGCTCGGGGTTAGTCGCGGCCTCGTCGGCGATCGCGCGCATCGCCTCGACGAACTCGTCGAGACGCTCCTTCGTCTCGGTCTCGGTGGGCTCGATCATGAGCGCCTCCGCGACGACGAGCGGGAAGTAGATCGTCGGTGGGTGGATGCCGTGATCCATCAGGCGCTTGGCGACATCGAGCGCGGTGACGCCGTGCTCGCGCTTCAGCGTCCGGGCGGAGAGCACGAACTCGTGCATGCAGTGGCGGTCGAACGGCAGGTCGTAGACGTCGCGCAGCCGGGCGAGCAGGTAGTTCGCATTCAGGACGGCAACCTCCGACATCTCCTTCAGCGCAGGCCCGTAGGCGCGCATGAACGCATACGAGCGGACGAAGACGCCGAACGGCCCCGCGAAGCCGCGAACGCGCCCGATCGACTTCGGACGCTCGTGGTCGAGCCGATACACGTCGCCGTCGCGGACGAGGGTGGGCGACGGGAGGAACGGCTCGAGCTCGGCGCGCACGGCCACGGGGCCGCCACCGGGACCACCCCCGCCGTGCGGCTGCGAGAACGTCTTGTGGAGGTTGTAGTGAACGATGTCAAAGCCCATGTCGCCGGGGCGTGAGCGCCCGACGACCGCGTTCAGGTTCGCGCCGTCGTAGTAGAGGAGCGCGCCGCGCTCGTGAAAGATTTCCGCGACCTCCTCGATCCCCTCGTCGAAGAGACCTAGGGTCGAAGGGTTCGTGAGCATGAGACCCGCGGTCCGATCGTCGACCTTCGCGCGCAGGTCCTCGAGGTCGAGATTGCCTCGGTCCGTCGTCGCGACCTTCGCGAGCTCGAAGCCGGCCATCGTCACGCTCGCGGGGTTCGTCCCGTGCGCGGTGTCGGCCGTGATGATCACGTTGCGCTCGTGCTCGCCCCGGTCGGCGAACGCGGCGCGCATGAGCATGAGCCCGGTCAGCTCGCCCTGCGAGCCTGCCGCCGGCTGGAGCGTGACCGCCGGGAGACCTGCCACTTCGGCCAGGATCTGCTGCAGCTCCCACATGAGCTCGAGCGCCCCCTGCGCGCCTTCGTCCTCCTGGAGGGGGTGGAGATCGCGGAAGCCGGGCAGCGCGACGACGCGCTCGTTGACGCGCGGGTTGTGCTTCATCGTGCAGCTGCCGAGCGGATAGAAGCCGGTGTCGATTCCGAAGTTTCGGTCGGCGAGCGCCGTGAAGTGCCGCACGATCTCGTTCTCCGGCACCTCTGGGAGACGCGGAGGGCTGCCGCGCCGGAGCTCCGGGGGCAGCTCCGGCACCGGGAGGTCGTACGCCGGCACGCGTCCTGCCCGCCGGCCCGGTCTGGACTTCTCGAAGATCAGCTCCATCACGCACCCGTCACTTCGGCGAGCACCTCGGCGAGGCGGTCGACATCGGCCGGCGTCCGCTTCTCGGTCAGGGCCACGAGCAGCACGTCGTCGAGCCCCGGGTAGTCGCGACCGAGCGGATACCCGGGATGGACGCCGTGCTCGCGGGCGCGCGACACCACCTCGCGCGCGGGGATCGGCGTTCTGAACGCGACCTCCTTGAACGCCGGGCGGTCGAAGGCGAGCGGCAGCCCGACGCGCTCCTTCGCGTAGCCCGCGACCGCGAGACACGACTCACCGAGCTCGCGGAGCCCCTCGGGTCCGAGCCAGCAAAGGGTCATCAGCCCGCCGAGCGCGAGCAGCGTCTGGTTCGTCGTCATGTTCGAGGTCGCCTTCTCGCGACGGATGTGCTGCTCCCGCGTCTGCAGCGCGAGGACGAATCCGCGCTTCCCCTCGATATCCGTCGTCTCGCCGACGATCCGGCCGGGCATGCGGCGGATGAACTCCTTCCGCGCCGCGAGGAAGCCGTAATGCGGCCCGCCGTAGCTCTGGTAGTTCCCGATCGACTGTCCCTCGCCGATCGCCATCGCACAGCCGTACTCGCCGGGCGCTTCGAGCAGTCCCAGCGAAGCGAGGTCGACATGGGCAACGGGCAACGCGCTCGCCGCGTTCGCCGCGGCGGCGAGCTCGGGCGCTGCCTCGAGGCAGCCGAACGCGTTCGGCTGCTGGAAGAGCGCGATCGCAGCGTCCTGCGACGCCTCCGCAAACCGGCCGGGATCGATCGTGCCGCCGTCGTGACTCACCTCGATGACCTCCATCCCGAACCCTGGCGCGTACGTCTTCACGACCTGGCGTGCCATCGGATGGAGCGTCTCGGCGAGCACGATCTTCGCCCTCCCCGTGTGCGCCTTCGCGATGAAGCACGCATCCGCGGCGACCGTCATGCCGTCGTAGCCGGAGGCGTTCGAGACGTCCATGCCGGTCAGCTCGCAGATCGCGGTCTGGTACTCGAAGATCGCCTGCAGGACGCCCTGGCTCATCTCCGGCTGGTACGGCGTGTATGCGGTCAGAAACTCGCCGCGGGAGAGGAACGTGTCGACGATCGCCGGCACGTAATGGTCGTAGATCCCCATGCCGAGAAAGCTGAGCTCGCGCGTCGTCGAGGCGTTTCGCGCCGCGAGCTCCTCGAACCGCCGCACGAGGGCGCTCTCGGCGAGCGCCTCGGGCACGTCGAGCGCGCGGTCGAACCGGACTCCCGACGGAATCTGCTCGAAGAGCTCCTCGAGCGAGGCGATCCCGATCGCCTCGAGCATCGCCTCCCGATCCGCGTCGGTGAGGGAGAGATAGCCGACGGTGCTCATCTGCGTGTTCCGCGAAGCGGGATTCCGCAAGAGCGGAATCCCGCCGCTCGATCCGCGCCTCCGGCGGGGCAGATCCCTAAAGGCGCCCGCATTCGCGGTCGCAACTGTCGAGCGGCGGCGACGTGCACCGTCAGGTTCTCACTGCTCGTTCTTGTTCCGCGAAGCGGGAT
>JACDBY010000222.1 GCA_013694685.1 Actinomycetota bacterium | reverse complement strand
CTGCTCTCGGTCGCGACGATGCCGCTGGCGATCCTCGCGACCCGGTACTCGGGCTCGTACGAGCTGCTGCACGCGGGCTTCGCGATTCCGGTCGGCATCATGCTCGCGGGCTGCGCGCTCGGCCTCGGGCGAGCGGCGCTGCGCCACGACGATCTCCGCCTCGGCCGGGCGGGTGGACGCGGCACCGCACGCTCCGCGCGTGCCCTCGGTGTTGCGGGCGCGGCGCTCGCGTCGACCGCACTCGTCGCAGTCGCGGTCTACGGGATCCTCACGTACCTGGGCGAGCGCTGAGTTTGTTTCGCGAAGCAGGAATCCGTAGAAGCGGATTCCTGCCGCTTGATCCCCCGCCTGCGGCGCGGGCAGACCCCTGAAAGCTGCCGCCTTCGGCGTCAGCGTTCGCGGTCGCAACTGCCGCAGCGTGTCCGACTTCAGTCGGACACGTGCTCTGCGTCTGTGTCGCAAAGCGGCGATCTGCGTCTACACTGCTCCGCTCATGTTCGAGATCGGCTCGAGCCTGCGCGAGGCGCGCACGCGCCAAGGCCTCAACTTCGAGGAGCTGGAGACGCGCACCAAGGTTCGCGCCAAGTACCTGCGCCACCTCGAGGACGAGCGGTTCACGGAGCTTCCGGGGCACGCGTACACGAAGGGCTTCCTCCGGGTCTACGCGGACGCGCTCGGGCTGGACGGTCGGCTCTACGTCGAGGAGTACAACTCCCGGTACATCGCCGGTGACGAAGGCGCAGCTCCGCGCGCGCAACGGCCGCCGAGCGGGCCGCGGAGACGGCGGCACGACAGGCGGGAGTCCGGCACGGTCGGTGTCGCCCTCGCAGCGATCCTCGTCGTCACCGCCCTCGTGATCGCAGCCTGGCGCTTCGGCGGCCCGGACGATCCCCAGGTCGAGGGGATCAACGCCCCGACGCCTCGCGTCGCCGCAACGACGAAGCAGTCCGCGCAGCAGGTGACGCTCACGATCCGCGCGGTCGGCGGCCCCTCGTTCATGGAGGTGCGAGCCGGGACGGCCTTCGGCAGGCCGCTCTATACCGGCACGCTCGAGAGCGGGCAGATGCAGCGCTTCACGAAGAAGGCTCTCTATCTCGCCGTCGCGCGGCCGGCGAACGTGGTCGTCACGCTCGACGGCAAGCGGATCATCCTCCCGCGCGGCTGCAAGCTGAAGGTCACGGGCCGGTCGGCCAGCTGCGTGTGAGCCGCCCCAGGGCGGCGATCGTCGTCACCGGCAGCGAGCTCGTCCGGGGCGATCGGACGGACCGCAACGGCCCGTTCTACGCGCGGGAGGCGCTGGCGCTCGGACTCGTGCCCGAGCGGATCACGATCGTCGGGGACGACCCCGCCGACCTCGAGTCGGCTCTCCGCGCCGCAGCCGAGGCGGATCTGATCCTCGTCTCCGGTGGGCTCGGCCCCACCCACGACGATCGGACGGTCGAGCTCGTCGCGCGGGTGCTCGGCGCGCCGCTCGAGGTCGATCGCGCACTCGAGACGCACATCGACGGCGTCTCGCGCTCGATCGCCGAGCGGTTGGGCCGGCCGTACGCCGACTTCGCGGCAGGCGTGACGAAGCAGGCGACGATTCCCGCGGGCGCCGAGGTGATCGGCATCGCCGGCACCGCGCCCGGTCTCGTCGTTCCCGGCGACGCATGCGTCTTCGTCGTTCTCCCGGGCCCACCGGGCGAGCTCCAGCGCCTCTGGCCCGCCGCTCTAGCGAGCGAGCGGGTGCAAGCGGTACTCGCCCGCACGACGCCTCCTGCACGTCGCGTCCTGCGGTTCTTCGGCGCGAGCGAGTCGGCCGTCGCCCGCGCGCTCGCCGAGGCGGGAGGTGATGGGAACGGGGTGGAGGCGACGATCTGCGCACGTGACTTCGAGATCCATGTCGACCTCGTGGTGGAGCCGGGCGCGGACGCGCGCGCCGACGTGCTCGTCGCCGGGCTCCGGGAGCCGCTCGAGCGGTACCTCTTCAGCGAGGACGAACGGTCGGTCGCAGAGCTCGTGCTCGAGCTCTGCCGCTCTCGAGGGCTCCGGATCGGGACGGCCGAATCGTGCACCGGTGGCCTCGTGGCCGCCCGGCTCACGGACGTGCCCGGCGCGAGCGACGTCTTCGCGGGCGGAGTGGTCGCGTACGCCGACGATGTGAAGCGCGACGAGCTCGGTGTCCCGGCCGCCGTGATCGCCGAGCACGGCGCCGTCTCGGCCGAGGTGGCAGCAGCGATGGCGGTGGGCGCGCGCACTCGACTTGGCGTCGACGTCGGCCTCGCGACGACCGGCATCGCCGGGCCGGGCGGCGGCACCGAAGCGAAACCCGTCGGTCTCGTGCACCTGCACGTGTCGGCGCCCGGGCTCGAACGTCGCACCGAGTTCTCGTTTCCCGGGGACCGTGACGGGATCCGGACACGGACGACGGTGGCGGCTCTCCATCTCGCTCGTCGAGTTCTGACACGAAGTCGGCACGAAGTCGCGTGACTTCCGCGGGTAGCGTCGTAGGCGATGAACGCCTTCGGCTCTTCCTTGCGCTCGAGCTCCCACCAGGCGTCCTCGAGACGATCGAGCGTTGGCAGAACCGGCACCTGTCCGGCGGCCGGAAGGTGCCACGAGACCATCTGCACGTCACGCTCGCCTTTCTCGGGAGCAGGCCCGCGTTTGAGGTGGACGAGATCGTCGCAGCCCTTCGCGCCTGTGCCGCGGGCGTCACGGAGCCGTCACTCGAGCCGAGTCGCTGGCACGAGACGAGGAGCGTCGGGATGCTCGTCCTCGATGATCGACAGGGAACGGCGGAAGCGCTCGCGCGTTCACTCCACGAGCGGCTCGAGGCTCTCGGCGTCTATCGGCCCGAGCGGCGTCGGTGGCTGCCGCACACACCGTCCTTCGCTTCCGCGAGCGGCCGCAGCTCGCGCCGCCGCTGCCCGAGACGGGAACGTTCGTTCCGTCCGGTGCTGCTGCTTACCTTTCCCGTCTGCACCCGTCCGGCGTTCGGTACGAGGTGCTCGATCGCGTCTCGCTGACCGCAGGAGGATGAATCAGATGAACCGGGAGGAAGCTCTCGACGTCGCGCTCGGCCACATCGAGCGGCAGTTCGGCAAGGGGTCGGTGATGCGCATGAGCGACGCGGCCCAGGTCTCGATCGGAGCGGTGTCGACAGGCTCGCTCTCCCTCGATCTCGCGCTCGGCATCGGCGGTCTCCCGCGCGGCCGCGTCGTCGAGATCTTCGGCCCGGAGTCGTCGGGCAAGACGACCCTCGTCTACCACGCGATCGCCGAGGCGCAGCGCCGCGGCGGTATCTGCGCCTTCATCGACGCCGAGCACGCCATGGACCCGACCTATGCGCGTCGGATCGGCGTCGACATCGACCAGCTGCTCGTCTCGCAGCCGGACAACGGCGAGCAGGCGCTCGAGATCGCCGAGCTCCTCGTGCGCTCCGGCGCCGTCGACATCGTCGCAATCGACTCGGTCGCGGCGCTGACGCCCAAGGCGGAGATCGAGGGCGAGATGGGGGACAGCCACGTCGGGCTCCAGGCCCGTCTCATGAGCCAGGCTCTGCGGAAGCTCGCGGGGACGCTCAACCGCACCGACACCATCTGCATCTTCACGAACCAGCTCCGCGAGAAGATCGGGGTCATGTTCGGCTCGCCGGAGACGACATCGGGTGGTCGCGCCCTGAAGTTCTATGCGTCGATCAGGCTCGACATCCGTCGGATCGAGACGCTCAAGGACGGCACCGAGGCCTTCGGGAACCGCGTCCGCGTCAAGGTCGTGAAGAACAAGGTCTCGCCGCCCTTCAAGCAGGCGGAGTTCGACGTGATCTACGGCCAGGGGATCTCCTGGGAAGGCACGGTGCTCGACGTCGGTCTCGAACGCAAGATCGTGACGAAGTCGGGGTCGTACTTCTCGGTCGGTGACGAGCGCCTCGGTCAGGGCCGTCAGAACGCGACGGCGTTCCTCACCGAGAACCCCGATCTCGTGCAGACCATTCTGCAACGGATCCAGGCGGATGCAGGCCCGGATCAGATCGTCTCGGCGCGCCTCCTACCGATTGCCGTCGAGAGTGCTGGCCCGGTCGTCGTGCCGGACGAGGAGGAGGTCGCGGCGAGCGCGTGAGCTCGCGGGACCGACGGAAGCCATGCCGACGATCACCGCGCTTCGCCGGGCCGGCTCGAGCATCGCGGTCGAGCTCGACGGCGCACCGTGGCGCAGCGTTCCCGTCGCCGTCGCCGCGGAGGCGTCCCTGCACGTCGGTGACGAGCTCGATCGGCACCGAGCGGGGGCGCTTGCCGGGGCACTGCGTCGCCGACGCGCCGAGGGAGTCGCACTTCGTTCGCTCTCCCGGCGCGAGGAGTCGCGCTTCACGCTGTCCGCTCGACTCGCGCGCGCGGGGGTCGCGCCGGCGACACGCGGGGAGGTGCTCGAACGCGCCGAGAGCGCCGGTCTGGTGGACGACGAGCGCTACGCCTCGTTGCGTGCAAGAACGCTCGCCGAGCGAGGCTTCGGCGATCTCTACGTGCTCGATGACCTGCGTCGGCAGGGGATCGACGAGCAGCAGGCGCGAGCCGCCGTCGCCGCACTCGAGCCGGAGCGACGGCGGATCGAGGGCTGCGTCGCCGCTCGCGGAGCGACGGCAAAGACGCTCAGGTTCCTCGCGGCTCGGGGGTTCACCGAGGAGAGTCTGGAGGCGCTGATTGCGGCGGTCGAGACGCGGGCGCTAGGATGAGTGGGCTTCATCCGTATTTCCCTGCACTCGCGTAGTTCCGAACGAAGAGCGCCATGAATCTTTCGTCAACCATCGACCGATCGTCGTCCTCCGCGTCCGCGGCGCGCCCGTAGGAGGATCCACCGGCCCAGAGCCACGCGGCCTCGCGCGCAGGCGGGGAGGTATCGGATGTGAGCGACCGCGGCGGACGCCGCGGGGATGGCCAACCCTCCTGGAGGAGCGGACTTGCTCACGGTGATCGCGTTGCTGGTGGGGCTCGGAGTCGGAGGCGCGGCCACCGCGGTCTGGCTGCGGCAGGCGAGCACCTCGTCGGTGCGACGGAGCGACGAGGAGCGCCGTCGCATCCTCGCGGATGCCGAGCGGGAGGCGGAGACCGTGCGTCGCGAGGCACAGGTCGAGGCGCGCGAGCTCGCCGTGCGGCTTCGTGCCGACAGCGAGCGGGAGCTCCAGGATCGCCGGGTCGAGGTCGCAAAGGTGGAGGAGCGGATCGTCCAGCGCGACGCGGAGGTCGATCACAAGCTCGAGGACATGGCTCGGCGAGAACAGGGTGTCGGAGACCGCGAGGTGCATCTCAAACAGCTCCAGGACGAGCTGAAGGCGTCGCGAGACGAGGCGCTCAAGGAGCTCGAGCGAATCTCCTCGATGACCCTCGGTGAGGCGAAGGCGACCGTCCTCGAGCGATCGCAGGATCTCGTTCGGCACGAGCTGGCGCGTTCCGTCCGCCAGATGGAAGAGGAGGCGCGCATGGAGTCTCGTCGTCGCGCGCGCGCCCTTGTCGCCGATGCCCTGCAGCGGGTCGCCGCGAGCCACACGGCCGAGACCACGGTGACGGTCGTCGAGCTCGCGAGCGACGACATGAAGGGGCGGATCATCGGACGGGAAGGTCGAAACATCAGGGCGCTCGAGCACCTGACGGGCGTCGACGTGATCGTCGACGACACGCCACACGCCGTCGTCCTCTCCTCGTTCGACGGGATCCGGCGGGAGATCGCCAAGCTGACGCTCGAGAAGCTCATCGAGGACGGTCGCATCCATCCGGCCCGGATCGAGGAGATGTACTACCTGTCCAAGACCGAGCTCGAGGAGCAGATCCAGCAGGCCGGCGCGCAGGCCGTGTACGAGGCCAATTGCGGCGAGTTCAGCGAGGAGCTCGTCGCGGTGCTGGGGCGGCTGCGCTTTCGGACGAGCTACGGGCAAAACGTCCTCAAGCACACACTCGAGGTCGTTCACCTTGCCGGGATCATGGCGGCCGAGCTCGGCGCCGGTGTCAAGACCGCAAAGCGCGCGGCGCTGCTGCACGACCTCGGCAAGGCGATGACGCACGAGGTCGACGGGTCGCATGCCGTCGTCTCGGCGCAGCTGGCGCGGCGAGCCGGCGAGTCCGACGGTGTGGTTCACGCGATCGAGGCCCATCACTACGAGGTGCAGCCACAGACGGTCGAAGCGGTGCTCCTGATCGCGGCAGACGCCGTGTCGGCCTCACGCCCCGGCGCGCGCGGCGAGGGGCTCGAGCACTACATCAAGCGGCTCGCCAAGCTCGAGGAGATCGCCATGTCGAAGACCGGCGTCTCGAAGGCGTACGCCCTCCAGGCAGGACGCGAGATCCGCGTGATCGTGGAGCCGACCGAGGTCGACGACGACGGTACCGCCCTCCTCTCGTACGAGATCGCACGACAGATCGAGGATCAGCTCGAGTACCCGGGTCAGGTCAAGGTGATCGTGATCCGTGAGTCACGATCGGTGGAGGTGGCCAAGTGAGCGCTGGCCTGATCGCGTGGGAGGCCGCGGCACGCCGCTCGGTCGACGTCTGGACGAGGTCTTGGCGGAAGGGTGACATCGATGCGATCGCCGCCCTCTACGCGCCCCACGGACACCTCCACGCGCACCCGAGGCTCGAACAGACGGTCGCTCGTGCGCGGTCGTAGGATCGCCGGAGACCACGATGATCGATCACCTCACGCTCCGGGTGACCGACCTCGCTGCGAGCAAAGAATTCTACGAGCGCGCGCTTGCATCGCTGAGGGGGATCGCGGCCTCCTACGAGGACGCCGGCTTCGTCGAGTGGAACGATTTCTCGGTCGCTCAGGCAGGGGATCAACGTGCCGTCACGCGGCGGCTGCACGTCGCCTTCCAGGCCGCCTCCCGAAGCGTGGTCGATCGATGGTGGACGGAACTGACGGCGCTCGGGTATGGCAGCGACGGCGGTCCAGGCCCGCGGCCCGAGTACGGCCCGCACTACTACGGCGCGTTCGTGCTCGATCCCGACGGCTCGAGCGTCGAGGCGGTGCACAACGGTGAGCCTCGCGGCGACGGCACCGTGCTCGACCATCTCTGGCTCCGCGTCCGCGAGCTCGACGCTGCGACCCGGTTCTACGAGGCCGTTGCTCCGTCCGTTGGCTACTCCGTGACGAGGCTGCCGGACCGGAGTCGGGTCCATGGAGACGGCGCCAGCTTCTCCCTCATCGAAGGCGTCCCCACCGAGAACGTCCACCTCGCCTTCTCGGCGCCCGATGCCGTCAGCGTCCGGGCATTCCACACCGCGGGCCGCCGTGCCGGTGCCAGCTCGCTCGGCGAGCCGGGCGAGCGACCGGAGTACCACGCCGGCTACTTCGGCGCCTATCTGGCCGATCCGGACGGTCACAACATCGAGGCGGTCTTCCACGACCGATCGATCTGAGAGCTGCGTCCGCGATCCGGTTCCGCAGATAGCGCAGGGCTACACTGGCTCGGCAGTGCGGCGCTATCACGTCACGACGTTCGGCTGCCAGATGAATACCCACGATTCGGAGCGGATCAAGGGCATGCTGGAGTCGCTGGGCCTGGGGGAGGCACACGTGCAGGCGGACGCCGACGTTCTCGTCTTCAACACGTGCACCATCCGCGAGAAGCCGGACACGAGACTTGCCGCGTACCTCGGGGACGCCGCGGCGCGGAAGCGGCAAGATCCCGAGCTCGTGGTCGCGGTGGGCGGCTGTTACGCGGAAGCGCAGCGCGACCGGATCTTCGAGCGCTATCCGTTCGTCGACGTCGCGTTCGGACCGGGCTCGATTCCGCACCTCGGTGACTGGATCCGCGCCGGGGGCTACGCCGTCCCCCGTGGAAAGTTCGGCACTCACGAGACCTTCGCGGCGACGCTGCCGATGCACCGCGAGCGACGATTCAGCGGCTGGGTGCAGGTTTCGATGGGCTGCAACTCGAAATGCGCCTACTGCATCGTCCCTGCGGTTCGAGGCCGCGAGCAGAGCCGCGCGCCGGACGAGATCGTGGAGGAGGTCGAGGCTCTGGCGCGGGACGGCGTCAAGGAGGTGACGCTGCTAGGGCAGAACGTCAACTCGTGGGGTCGCGACCTCGCTCCGGGGCTCGTGACCGAGTTCGGCGAGCTGCTCCGCGCCTGCGACGCCGTCGACGGGATCGAGCGGATTCGATTCACGAGCCCCCATCCCAAGGACTTCCGGGCGCCCGTGATCGCGGCGATCGCGGAGTGCGACGCGGTCTGCGAGCACGTCCACCTGCCTCTCCAGTCGGGCTCGACGCGGATCCTCAAGGCGATGCGGTGCACCTACTCGCAGGAGCGATATCTCGCGCTCGCCGACCGGCTCAGGACGGCCATCCCCGACGTTGCGCTCGGGACGGACGTGATCGTGGGGTTCCCGGGCGAGACGGAGGATGACTTCCGCGCGACGCTCGAGGTCGTGGACGCCGTCGGCTTCGAGAGCGCGTTCACCTTCGTGTACTCGCCGCGTGCCGGAACCGAGGCGGCGGCGATGCCCGACCAGATCGCCGAGGACGTGAAGCGCGAGCGCATGGAGCGGCTGGTCGAAACGGTGCAGAAGGGCGCCGGCGCACGGAACCGGGGTCGAGTCGGATCGACCGAGGAGGTGCTGGTCGAGGGGCCGAGCCGCACCGATCCTGCGCTCCTCCGGGGACGAACGCGGCGCAACACGACCGTGAACTTCCGCGGCTCGTCCGCGCCGGGCCAGCTCGTACACGTCGTGATCGAGGGAGCGACCTCAACGACGTTGCGCGGCCGCGAACAGGTCATGGCGCTCGTCTGACGGGCAATGCGCGACGTGCGCGACACAAATCCGGCACAAAGTCGACGCTGACGCGGCACGCTTTCGACGTTAGGCTCAAAGTGTGGGGAGGAGGTCGGTGGCCCGGGTGGTGGCCGCATCGGACACGTCCGCCCGGGACATGAGTGACGGACGTCTGCCGGGAACCCCATGCGGGGGTGTCGAGCCCGCAGGTCGGTCGTCCGCGACACGACGGGGAGCCCTGGCTCCGACTCGAGGCTCGCAGAGGTGACGCGCTGACCCCGGTCGAGGTGATCGCGATCTTCGGACCGACGGCCACGGGCAAGACCCTGATCGCGGAGGACGTGGCGGTGCGGCTCGGCACCGAGGTCGTCTCGGTCGACGCGATGCAGGTCTATCGAGGGCTCCCGATTCTCACGAACCAGCCGACAGGTCCGACACGACTCGTCGGCTTCCGCGGCCTCGATCGAGAGATGAGCGTGGGGGAGTTCGCGCCGCTCGCTCACCACGAGATCGACACGGTGGTGGAAACGTACGGCGCCGCCGTCGTTGCGGGCGGCACGGGGCTCTATTTGCGAGCTGCGCTCGCCGAGCTCGCCGTTCCGCCGCGCGCACCCGCAGCGATCCGGGCCAGGATCGCGGCCGAGGTCGGCCGGAACGCCGCCGCCGCCCACGCCCGCCTCGTCCAGCTCGACTCGGAGGCAGCAGCGCGGGTGCATCCGAACGATCGTCAACGTCTGAGCCGGGCGCTCGAGCTTGCAGAGCTCGGTCGATCGCTCGTTCGGGGGCAGGATCGCCTGTGGGGTGACGACCATCGACGACCGACGCTCGTCGTCGGTCTCGAGGTCCCGGCGGCCGAGCTCGAACGAAGGATCCGGGAGCGCACACATGAGATGCTCGCGCGCGGTGCCGTCGACGAGGTGCGAGCGGCACTCGCGGGGCCGATCTCGCGGACCGCCGCCAAGACGCTCGGCCTGCGCGAGATCGCCGAGCTCGACGAGGCCGAGGCGGTCGAGCGGATCGTCGCCCGTACGCGCCGGTACGCCGCTTACCAGCGCAAATGGATGCGACGCATCCCCGGCCTCGTTCCGATCGATGCGAATCGGCCGAGCCGCGAGAGCGCGGACGTGATCCTCGCACTCGTCGAGGACGCTCGTCGCGGACGGCTCGCCGGCTTGGGTCCGGAGCGGGGTAACGTCACCATGTGAGGTTCGAGAAGTGGCACGCGCTGGGGAACGCCTATCTTCTCGTCATGGCGGACGAGGCGGTTCCCCTGCACCCGGAGCGCATCAGGCGACTCTGTGACGCGAACACCGGCATCGGAAGCGACGGCGTCCTGGAGGTCGTCGGACACGACGACCGGCAAGCGGAGATCCGCATCTGGAATCCCGACGGCTCTCAGGCTGAGATGTCCGGGAACGGAACGAGAATCGCCGCCGCGTGGCTGCTGCGAGCGACCGCCGCGACCGAGGTCGAGATCACCGTCGCTGGTCGCCGCGTCCGCGCCACTGCGGCCCGGGACTGCCAGGTGCGTCAGTCACTGGGTGAGGCGATCGTCGCCGACGACCTCGTGCTCGACGTTGCGGGCGAACGGATCGCGGTGACGCCGGTCGACGTCGGCAACCCGCACGCCGTCGTCCTCCGCGACGCGCTCTCGAGGGACGACCTCTTTCGGCTCGGCCCAGCTCTCGAGTCCCACCCGACGTTCCCTCACCGTACGAACGTCCAGCTCGCCCGGCCCGAGCCGCGTGACACGGTCTCAGTCCTCGTGTGGGAGCGCGGCGCGGGAGAGACGAGCGCGTCTGGGTCGTCGGCGGCCGCGGTCGCCGCGGCCGCGGTCACCCGCGGGTGGTGCGACAGCCCGGTGCGGATCGCAATGCCGGGAGGGGCGCTCACGGTCTCGGTCAGGGGACGCGAGGTGACGCTCGAAGGGCCTGCGGAGCGCATCTACGTCGGAGAGACCGACCTGTAGTGCCGCGTCTCGCACCGTTCCACCGGCTCGGTGGGATCTCCGGCGGCGCGAGGTGCCGGACGGGTCCGGCACCTACACGGCGAGCTCGAACTCGCGCAGCACCTCGTTGAGGCTCAGACGCTCGTCGTGCGACTCGCGGCGCCAGCCGATGATGAGGGCGCAGTCGAGCTGATACGTCCCAGCCGGGAACGCGCGCGGTCGGGTGCCGGGCACGACCACGGCCCGCGCCGGCACGACACCTCGATGCTCGAGGGGCTCGGAGCCGGTGACGTCGATGATGGGGACGCTCGCCGTGAGCGAGACGTTCGCAGAGAGCACCGCGCCCGCACCGACCCTGACGCCTTCCGTGACGACGCACCGCGAGCCGAGAAACGCTCCGTCCTCGACGATCACGGGCGCTGCTTGGGGGGGCTCGAGTACCCCGCCGATCCCGACGCCGCCCGCGAGGTGGACGTCGGCTCCGATCTGGGCGCACGACCCGACGGTTGCCCACGTGTCGACCATCGTGCGCGGTCCCACCCAGGCGCCGATGTTCACGTAGCCGGGCATGAGCACGACGCCTTCTGCGAGGAACGCTCCATAGCGCGCCACGCCCGGTGGCACCACGCGCACGCCGGCGCTCGGGTCGACGTGCTTCACGGGAATCTTGTCGAGATAGCGGAGGCCGCCGATCTCCATCGGCTGCACCTTGCGAGACCGGAAATACAGGAGGATCGCCATCTTCGCCCACTCGTTCACGACCCACCCGTCGTCACGCGGCTCGGCAACCCGAAGCTCGCCGCGATCGAGGAGTTCGATAGCCTCTTCGATCGGCGCGTCCTCGAGGTCGCCGCTCTTCCACATGCGCTCGATTCGTTCCCGCAGGCTCATCAGAGGACATCCTCCAGGATCTCCGCGGCCCGGGCGCATTCGTCCAACGTCGGGACGAGCGCATACCTGACGTACCCCTCGCCAGAGGCTCCGAGGTACGAGCCGGGGGTGACGAGCACGCCGTTCGCAAGAAGCCGCGAGGCATGAGCTTCGGCGCTCTCGCCCTCCGGGACGCCGATCCAGAGGTACATAGTCGCGGGACCGCCGGCGTCTCGGAGTCCCTTGCGAACGAGGACGTCGAGCAGGAGGTCGCGCTTCCGCCGATAGCTCTCGCGCGCGAGCCGGACGTGTTCCTCGCCGTCCCACGCGACGATCGAGGCGCGCTGGACGAACTCTTGGGGGGCCGTACCGATGTTCGGCCGGAACGCCCGGAGCGCGTCGATCAACACCGGGTCGCCGGCCACGAAGCCGCTTCGGAAACCCGTCATCGAGGATCGCTTCGAGAGCGTGTTGAAGACGACGACGTTCGTCCAATCGTCGAGCTCGAGCGCGGAGGGAGGCGGCTTCTCGAACCAGAGCTCCGAGTACGCCTCGTCCGACGCAAGCACGAACCCGTGATAACGGGCCAGCTCGGCGAGCCTCTCGACGAGGCGGCGTGGCGCGATCGAACCTGTGGGGTTGTTGGGCGTGTTCAGCCAGACGAGCGCCGTCCGCTGCCAGACGTCGTCGTCGACCGTGTCGAGATCGGGGAGAAAGCCGTTCTGCTCCCGCAGCGGCAGCTCGACGACGCGTGCGCCGGCGAATGCGGCGCCCCGGCCGGGTACGGGATAGCCGGGCTCGGTGACGACGACGGTGTCACGGCCACCGGCCACGTCGAGCACGACCTGTGCGAACGAGAAGATCGCCTCCTTGGAGCCGAGCGTCGGGATCACGTGCTGGTCGGGATCGAGGCGCGCGCCGAACCGCCGCTCCGCCCAGCGGGCGACCGCCTCGCGAAGCGCCGGGAGACCGACAGCCGCGGGATATCCCATCTGCGCCCGGACACCGTCACGGAGCGCCTCGATGATCGCGGGATCCGTCGGCTCCCTTGGGTCGCCCATGCCGAGGTCGATCACCACCT
This sequence comes from Actinomycetota bacterium, assembly GCA_013694685.1. Lineage (GTDB taxonomy): Bacteria > Actinomycetota > Thermoleophilia > Gaiellales > Gaiellaceae > Gaiella. Next base: position 10,128 of record JACDBY010000222.1, on the reverse strand, counting down.
GTCCTCGCTCGCGCCGCTCCGCAACTGCCGCCGCAAGACGGACGAACGGGTACGTCGTCTGCGCCCGCAGGATCGGTGAGAGGGGCACTCCGCGGCCGTTTCTGCTCACGAGCCGGCCGCGACCCGATGAAGCGCGCGATACGCCATTTCGAGCGCGCCCACCTCGACGCGTTCGTCGGCTGCGTGCGCGTACCGCGTGGCCCCGGGGCCGAAGTTGACCGCCGGGATGCCCCGCGAGGTGAAATCGGCGACGTTCGTCCATGCCTGCTTGGGCTCGACGGGGAAGTCGCCGGCGGCCCGCAGCGCCGTGACGAGCGGCGTGTCGACGACGACGTCAGCAGGTGGCGCGTTGCCGAGCAGCTCGAAGGTGGCGTCGCCCGGCAGCAGCGAGCGCAGGAGCTCCTCGGCCTCGGCGGGGGCGCGATCGGGCGGATAGCGGAAGTTCAGCGTCGCGATCGCACTCGCCGGAATGACATTGTCGGCCGTCCCTGCCTCGAGCCGCGTCACGGACACCACCTCGAAGAAGGAGAGCCCGTCGATGACCGCCTCGCGGCGCTCGTGGCGGGTCAGTGGCAGGAGGCCCTCGATCGCGCGGTGGAGCGCGTTCGTTGCGAGCCACGGCCGTGCCGAGTGGCCGCTGACGCCGTGAAAGGTGACGCGCGCTGAGATTGTGCCGACGCACCCGGCCTGGACGGTGAGATCGGTCGGCTCGAGCAGGATCGCGAGCTCTGCCTCGCCGACGAGCGGGCAGCCGGCGAAAAGCGCAGGCAGCGGATTGTGCTTCGGCGGCAGCTCTTCCCGCCCGAAGAGCAGAAGTGCGACGTCGACGGGACCGGGCTCGGTCTCCGCGAGCTCCCGCACGAGCTCGAGCGCCACCGCCACGCCGCCCTTCATGTCGCTTGCCCCGCAGCCGTGCACCGCTCCGTCTTCGATGCGGCCGGGTACGTTGCCTTGTGCGGGGACGGTGTCGTAGTGACCCGCGAGCACGAGGAGCGGTGTCCCGGGGCGCCTCTCGCGCGCCCAGCAGAACGCCTCGTCACCCGCGAAGACCGGCGCGAACGGCGCCGGCACGAGCGCGCAGACCCGCTCGCGGATCGCCGCCTCGTGAAGGCTCTCGGAGGCGATGTCGACGAGCTCGAGCGTGCGTGCGGCGAGACGGTCGCCGAGAGTGCCCATCGCGCGAGACTACCGCCATACTTCCCGCTGATGGCAGTCGGCGACTCGAAGCCTCGGGCGGAACCGGAGCCCGAGCGCGGGCTCCTCATCGCCGTGCTGCCGAAGGGCGCAGACGGCGACGACGAGCTGGAGGAGCTGCGCGAACTCGCCCGCACCGCCGGTGTCGCGCCGATCGCTCACGTCGTCCAGCACCGGGAACGCGCCGACCCGCGCAGCTATGTCGGTCGGGGCAAGCTCGAGGAGGTCAAGCAGGCCTACGGCGACGCCGGGGCGGAGGTGCTCCTCGTCGACGACGAGCTCCAGCCGACCCAGCAGCGAACGCTCGAGGACGCCCTCTCGACTCGTGTCGTCGACCGCACGCAGCTGATCCTCGACATCTTCGCGCAGCACGCCGTCTCGGCCGAGGGAAAGCTCCAGGTCGAGCTCGCCCAGCTCGAGTACAACCTCCCGCGCATGCGGGGGATGTGGAAGCACCTGGAGCGCCTCGGTGGCGGCACCGGTGGTCTCGGCGCCGGTGTGGGCACCCGCGGCCCGGGCGAGTCGCAGCTCGAGAGCGACCGGCGCATGGCTGGTAGGCGCATCACCCTGCTGCGCCGCCGGCTGCGCGACGTGGCGGCGCACCGGCAGACGCGACGCAAGGAGCGGGCGCGCGCCGGGGTGCCGGCGGTCGCCCTCGCCGGCTACACGAACGCCGGCAAGTCTACGCTCCTGAACGCACTGACGGGTGCCGACGTCTCCGTCGAGAACCGTCTCTTCGAGACGCTCGATCCGACGACGCGCGGCTTCGAGCACGACGGGAAGCGCTACCTCGTGACGGATACCGTCGGATTCATCCGCCGCCTGCCGACCCAGCTCGTGGAGGGCTTCGCCTCGACGCTCGAGGAGACGCTCGTGGCCGATGTCGTCCTGCACGTGCTCGACGCGTCGCTCACCGAGGATCGTCTGCAGGAGCAGGTCGCGGCGGTCGACGACGTGCTCGCGGAGATCGGCGCCGACGAGCTTCCGCGCGAGCTCGTCCTCAACAAGGTCGATCGACTCGACTCGCTCGCTCGACGGCGGCTCGCGAATCGCTTTCCCGGCGCGCTCCGGATCTCGGCCGCGACGGGAGAGGGGATCGAAGAGCTGAAGGCACACGTTGCGCAGCTCTTCAAGAACCGCTACGAGGAGGTACGTCTTCTCGTCCCGTACGAGGATGGTGCCGCCCTGTCGGCGCTCTACGCGCTCGGAGCCCCGATCGACGAGCGCCTCGACACCGAGGACGGCGTCTCGATCCGCGCCCGGCTTCCTCTACGCGACGCCCGCCGGTTTGCCCGCTACGTCGTCGCCGGGGCGAGCACGAGCAGGGCGGCAAAGCCGTGACAGAGCTCGCGATCAAGCGGCTGCGTGCCGACGCGCGCGTCCCCGTACGCGCCTACGCGGGTGACGCGGGCCTCGATCTCGCCGCTTGCGACCGTGTGGAGATCCCCCCGGGCGGTCGTGCCGTGGTCGGGACGGGCATCGCGGTCGCGATCCCGCCGGGTCACGCGGGACTCATCGTTCCGCGCTCCGGTCTCGCAGCCCGCAGCGGCATCGGCAAGGTCAATGCTCCCGGTCTGATCGACGCCGGCTACCGCGGTGAGATCATGGTGATCCTGCTGAACACGGACGCGACCTCGTCCTTCGTGGTCGAGCCGGGGATGCGCATCGCGCAGCTCGTCGTGGTCGAGCTTCCCGAGCTCGACGTCGTCGAGGTCGACGAGCTCCCGAGCGGGACGCGCGGCGTGGCCGGGCTCGGCTCGTCCGGCCGCTTGAGCGCGTGATGCGCCCCGAGCCGAGAATCCGCGTCTCAGCGCTTCTCCACTGGCACGGCGCGATCCTCCTCTGCCGTCACGAGAAGCGAGGCCACGAGCACTGGCTCCTTCCCGGTGGGGGTGTCCGGAGCGGCGAGACGCTGGTCGACGCGCTACACCGTGAGCTCGCCGAGGAAACTGGGCTGGTCGGCGGCGGCGACGAGCTCCCGGTCGAGGGACCGATCGCCGTCGTCGAGTCGATCTCGCCCGAACGCAGCCTCTGGTCGAAGCACGTCGTGCACGTCGTCTTCGCGGGTGAGCTGGACGGGTCGCTCGAGAACGTCGCCTCGAGCGACGAGGCAGTTCGTGGTCATCGCCTCTTTCCGCCCGACGAGCTCGACGGCGTGATGATCCATCCTCCGATCGCGCACTTCCTTCGCCGCTGGCAGCCCGGTGATCCGTGTATCTACCTCGGCGCCCGCTGGGCGGAGTAGCGGCCGCTCGCAAGACGACTCACGAGCGCACGGGACGGCCACCGCGCTCGCGCGCACGCGCTGACGAGACTGCATGCGCCTCCTGCTCGAGCTCGTCCGAGAGTGGCGTAAGCGGCTGAGGCCCGGCTCCCGTCGCGTGGGCGAGCGCCCAGGAGAGCACGAGGTCGGCGAGCCACGGATTGCGCGGGAGCAGCGGGCCGTGGAGATAGGTCCCAAGCGCGCGGCCGACCCTGCAGCCCTCGTAGCCCGATCCTCCGTCGTTCCCGAATCCCGCGACGACTCGTCCGAGCGTCTCGCAGCCGGGGTCGAGCACGGTGCGGCCGGCGTGGTTCTCGAAGCCGGCGATCGACCGTCCCGGCGCCTCCTCGAGCGTGCTCTCGAGCAGGACGTCACCGATCATCCGCGTCTCGCCGGCGAGGGTCTCGAGTGGAAAGACGCCGGCGCCCTCGAGCCAGGATCCGTCACGCCCCCGGTAGCCACGCCCGAGGAGCTGGTAGCCGCCGCACACGGCGAGGAGCGCGGCGCCTGCCTCCACGGCCTCGCGGAGCGCGCCCGCACGCGCGGCGAGATCCGGGGCAATCATCGTCTGCTCGCGGTCCTGTCCGCCGCCCACGTAGAGCAGGTCGTGTGCGCCCGGCTCGAGCCGCGTCCCGAGCGTGATCGGCTCGACACGCAACTCGTGGCCACGAGAGGCCGCCCGGTGAAGGAACACCGCGATGTTCCCGCGATCGGCGTAGATGTTGAGGTACTCCGGATAGAGATGGCCGACGCGGATGATCACGAGGCGCGCGCCTGCTCCCAATACGGGCGGGTGAAGCCGCGCGCGGTCGCAGTCGCACGCAGCTCGAGCATCGCCGTGTAGGTCGGGAGCACGACGAGCTCGGCACCAGGCGGAGTCAGTGCGAGCCCGCGGTCGAGCGCCGACTCGAGCCGGGGCAGGATCTCGAGTCGTTCCCGCGCGAGGCCCCCGTACGTGAACCGCAGCGCAAGCTCCGCCGCGCGCTCGCCGGTCGCGACGATCCTCGTGGCCCGGGCGAGGAGTGGTTCGAAGTCGACGTCCCAGATCCAGGAGACGTCGCGGCCGTCCGCGATGCGGTCGTTGAGCGCCACGACGACGACGGGCGGCACGTCGCCCTCCTGGAGGGTTCGGAGAGCCTCGTTTGCGCCGGCTGGATTCTTGATGAGGAGCAGGAGCACGGTGCGGTCACCCGCCGCGAAGCGCTCGAAGCGACCGAAGGCGGCCCGGAACCGCTCGAGGCCACTGACGATCCGATCGAGCGAGACGCCAAGCGCGAGGCAGAGGGAGGCGGCGGCGAGTGCGTTGTAGACGTTGTAGAGCCCCGGCAAGGCGAGACGCACACGCGCGCTCGCCCCGGGTGCCGTCAGGGTGAACGCGACCCCCTCGAGGCCCTGGGACTCGATCTCCCGTGCAGCGATGTCGAGTGACGGCCGAGCGTGACCACAGGATGGGCAGCGGTAGGCGCCGAGGTGACCGACATACACGGCGTCGTAGCGATACGGATGCCCGCACCGGACGCAGTACTTCGAATCGGAGGCGTGCTGGAGCCCATCGCGCCCCTGGGTCGGATCGTCGACCCCGAACCGAAGTACAGCCTCGCGGCCTTCGGCGAGCACGGCGACGAGCGGATCGTCGGCGTTGACGACGGTCATGGTCGTGTCCGCGAGGTGCTCGACGGCCGCGCGCCAGCGCTCGGCGATGTGCTCGAGCTCGCCGTACCGGTCGAGCTGGTCACGAAAGAGGTTTCCGAGGCAGACGATCCGCGGTCGGGTTCGACGGATCACCTCGGGCACCGCGAACTCGTCCACCTCGAGCAGGCCGAGCTCTGCATCCCGTGCGAGAAGGAGCGTCGAGGCGACCCCCGAGGCCAGATTCGCGCCCGAGTTGTTCCACGCAAGCCGACGCGTGGGGGAGAGGATCGCGCTCGCCATCGCGGTCGTCGTCGTCTTGCCGTTCGTCGCGGAGACGAGCACGCCGCCCCCGGGCAGGCGCCGGGCGAGCGCGTCGACGGCACCGGGATCGAGCATCCAGACGAGCTTGCCGGGCAGCGTCGTGCCACCACCGCGGCCGGCGAAGCGCGAGAGGCGCGCCACGGCCGTCGCGGCCGCGGTCTCCGCTGCGAGACGCACGCTCACGGCGGCAGGCTACCCGTGTTCTGGCGTTCTTGCAGAATGTCGAAAATGCTCTAGCATTATTGCATGAGCCGTCCGCGCCACCGTCATCCGGCCCTGCAAGGCCTCGACGAGCAGGCGCTCGCCGCGTTCCGCGCCGGCATGCGCCGTCGCTACACCGACGACGAGATCCTGGCCGAGCTGCGCGCCTCGGCCGAACGGCTGGGCCGGTCGCCGACGATGCGGGAGTTCGCGGCAGACCCGGATGCGAGCGTCCATCCGCAGACGGTGATCGAGCACTTCGGCACGTGGAACGCGGCCAAGCGGGCGGCGGGCCTGAGCCCGCGGCGGTACATCAGCCGCGACGAGCTGCTCGCGCAGCTGCGTGAGCTGGGTGCGGGGCTTGGCCGCACGCCCACCGTCCGCGACATCGAGGCGCGGCGAGGCCGCATGGCCTCGAAATCGCTCATCTGGCACACGTTCGGCTCGCTCGCCGTCGCGCTGAAGGAGGCAGGCTTCGACGTGCCGATCGGCGAGGAGCGCCTCGAGCGGGCGATCGCCGACGGGGCCGTCCTCGCGCGTGGTCTCGGACGGCTGCCGAAGATGGCCGACTGGCGCGCGGCGCGTGAACGCGAGGCGACGCTCCTCTCCGAGTGGCAGGTCTACCGCATGGTCGACGTGCAGCCGGGTACGTGGTCCGCGTTCCAGTTCCTCGTACGCGAGCGGCTGCGCGAGGAAGGCGTCCGCGTGGCGCCTGACGGCACGCTCGGCCCATGAGAGCACGTATCCGACTGAAGTCGAAGACAAGATCGCGCATCCGCGCGCAAGAGCATTACGCCGCAGCGATGGCTGCGATGCGCTCGAGACAGAAGGAGCCCTCCTGCGGCGCACGGACAGCCGGCAGCTGCCGTTCCTCGCGAAAGCTCCGGTCCGGGTTCCAGCGGCGCTCGGACGCGAGCCTCCCGTCGACAAGCGAGAGCAGCCTGCCCTCGGCGACCTCGGTCTTGCGTAGCGTCGTCCCGAGCGAGCGCTCGGCGACCTCCAGCGCCGCGCGGGTCGAGGCGAAGAGCACCTCGTTGCGGCCGCGAGCGATCCAGAGCGGCCGCCCAATCCCGCGGGCCAGATGGACGGTCGCGGGATCCCGTTCGTCGACCCAGGCGGCCGCGAGCGAGCCGAAGAGCTCCTCGAGCACGCTCGCTCGGGTGCCGTAAGCGTCGACGAGCGCGAAGATCGCCTCCGAGTCCACGGACATGTCGGGCTCCTCGCGCGCGAATCCGTGCCGGGCGAAGAGCTCGTCGTCGTTGACGACGATCCCGTTGTGGATCCCGGTCACGCGGCCGTGACGGACCGGGTGGTTGTTCGCGGGAATTGTCGGATGCCCTTTGGTGTAGTCCCGGACGTGCACGAGCGCGCGCGTCGCAGTGGGGGAGACGGCGATGCTCTCGAGGAGGGCGCTCGCGCCGGTCTGCTGCTTGTGAACCTCGAGCGACTTGGCGTCACCGAACGCGTACCCGACCGCGTCCGCGCCGCGCTCGGCGATCCCGGCGAGGAGTGCCTGCGCGGCGAGCGTCCGGCTCATGTGTGAGCCGCTTCCGACGCTGTAGCCCGCAATGCCGCACATCTCGAGTCCTCTCCAGCGACGCGACGCCGCGCCGCCCTGTCCTCCTCACCCTAGTCGGGGGACCGTGAGCAATCTGTTCGGATTCGGGCCAGAGAATCCTCGACCAATGGCCAGGATCAGGCCCGCTGAAAATGCCTCAAGTGGGGGACGCGAGCCGCCGATAGCTCTCCCGTGGAGACGAATGCTGCGGAGCCGCTCTTCGACACGGCGAGCGAGACTACCGACGAGTTCGAGGGCGCCGAGCCGATCCAGGATCCGCTCAAGCTCTATGTCCGGGCGATCGGAGACGGCCGTCTGCTGACCGCGGGCGAGGAGCGGGAGCTCGCACAACGCAAGGACGAAGGCGACGAGGAGGCCCGCAGAAAGCTGATCGAGTCGAATCTCCGGCTCGTGATGTCGATCACGCGGAACTACACGCGCGCCGACGTCGCGCTCCTCGATCTGATTCAGGAGGGAAACCTCGGGTTGATGCGCGCGGTCGACAAGTTCGACTGGACGATGGGCTTCAAGCTCTCCACCTACGCGACCTGGTGGATCCGCCAGTCAGTCCAGCGTGCGCTGGCCGAGCAGGGTCGGACGATTCGCCTGCCGGTTCACATCGCCGACCAGGTTCGTCGCGTGCAGCGTGCACGCCGCGCCCTCGGTCAGGAGCTCTCGCGTGACCCGACGCTGGACGAGATCGCCCACGAGACCGAGCTGACGCCGCGTCGCGTGCACGACCTGCTCGAGCTCATCCAGGATCACGTGAGCCTCGAGACGCCGGTCGGTGACGGCGAGAGCGTCATGAGCGACCTCATCGAGGACACGAACGCCGCAGGCCCCGAGGCCGAGACCACGCTGCGGCTCCGCGCTCGCGAGCTGGCGAGCGCCCTCGCGCAGCTGAAGCCGCGGCTCCAGCGCGTCATCGTGCTGCGCTACGGCCTCGACGGGACGAACGGGCGGACGCTCGAGCAGGTGGGGCGCGAGCTCGGGATCACCCGCGAGCGTGTCCGTCAGCTCGAGACACGCGCCTTGCGCGAACTCCGCCACGTGGCGCCGGCCCTCGAGCTGTATCTGAGGTCGTAGGCGGGCCGGACAGGTCCGGCCGCTACATACTCCGAACCGACTGCATCTCGCGGAGGAGTGCGAGGCGGCGCAGCGAGTCGAGCTCGATCTGGCGGACACGCTCGCGCGTGAGACTGAGCCGTCGACCGATCTCCTCGAGAGTCTGCGGCTCGCCGCCCTCGATCCCGTAGCGGAGCCTGACGACCTCGCGCTCGCGCTCGGGCAGCGAGAGAAGCGCCTGCCTGAGCGTGGCGCGGCGGAGCTGGACGTCCACGTCATCCTCGGGCAGGGCATCGTCGCCGGCCACGAAATCGCCGAGCACTGCATCGTCTTCCTCGCCGATCGGCGCGTCGAGGCTCGCGGACGCGCGGGCGGCGGCACGCACTTCGTGAATCTGCTCGGGCGTCACGGAGGCCTCTTCGGCGATCTCCTCGGTCGTGGGCTCACGACCGAGCTGTGTCCAGAGTGAGCGCTCGGCACGGTTGATCTTCCGGAGCCGCTCGACGATATGCACCGGCATCCGGATCGTCCTCGCCTTGTCCGCGAGCGCCCGGGCGATCGCCTGGCGGATCCACCACGTCGCATAGGTGGAGAACTTGAACCCGCGTCGCCAGTCGAACTTCTCGACCGCGCGGATGAGACCCAGCGTGCCCTCCTGAATGAGATCGAGGAACGGCAGACCCTGGTTGCGATAGTTCTTCGCGATCGAGACGACGAGCCGCAGATTCGACTGGATCATCTCCGCCTTCGCCGACTGGTCGCCGCCCTCGATGCGCTTGGCGAGGCTTACCTCCTGGGCAGCGGTCAGAAGCCGATGGCGCCCGGCGTCGCGGAGGAAGAGCTGCAGCGCGTCCGTCGTCGTCTCGACAGGCGCCGGCGAGACCGGGGCGCGCTGGACGGGCGACGTCTCGACGATCTCGATCCCGCGTTTGTCGAGCTCGCGGACGAGTGCCTCGTGCTCGATCCCCGTCAGGTCGTGCGTCTCGACGATCTCCGTGACATCGGGCGCCTGGATCGAGCCCGTCTGCTCGCAGGTCTCGAGCAGCGACCGAAGGTCGTGTTGGGCGAGCAGGGTCTCGATGTCGACGGTCGTCACGGTGTGATGTCGGGCCGATGGGCTACTGCTTCGGCCTGCTCGACGAGGTTTCCACACTCCGGGGGTTCTTGGCAACCCCTCCGGGGGCGGGACCTGGCGCATCCGGGCCAGGCGAATAGGGTGAGTCCAGGGGGGCGGGGAGCTTGCGAGACGAGGCACATCTCGAGCGTCGGCAGGGTCCGACGCGATGCGACGGCTGCGGCCGAGGAGCCGACGCGTCCGGGATGACCGAGCAGGGCTGGGCCGTGAGCCCGGTCACCGCCGCCGTTCCCGGCACGTACTGCCTGCGGTGCGCGTCGGCGCTCCAGATGCTCGAGTGGTTCGTCCGCTGCATCGAGTGCGGCGTGACGGTCGAGGACGAGGCAGCGGCCGAGGGGAGCGGTTGGCGCTTCTACCCGGACGAGCTCGGCCAACTCCAGGCGCACTGCGCTCTCTGCGTGCTCAACCGTCCCTGAGGCTGGCGCACGATAATCGGTGTTGCACCCGAGCCGTGACGGCTCGTCCGGGCCTGTCCCGTTCCCCTGCCCGAATTGGGACGCTGACAGGCATTCGGCGGGCTCGAGGCCCAGCCTCTACCCCTGCTCGTGATGCCCCGTCCGGGTGCGTGCGTTAGCAACGATGTTTGCAGCGGCCGGGAAGCCCCGTGCCAGCCTGCTCTCGCCAGGCGTTGAGGCTGAGTGGTCTGGTCAAGCAACTAGAGGCTTGATGTGAAACTCACGCCGTTGACGTCGCGACCAGCGCCCGAGCGCTCGGTCCTAGCCCAGCCGTCGAAAGAGAACTTCGGCTCGGTACCCGTCG
>JACDBY010000187.1 GCA_013694685.1 Actinomycetota bacterium | reverse complement strand
GGGACACCGAGCGCGGCGACGATCGCCTCGTGCATCGAGCGCTTCATGTGGATCCCGCAGAGGTACGAGACGTCCGCGAGCCTGGGCTGCGCCCCCGGTGGTCGCGCGACGATCGAGTGGCCCCAGGATGACGGTTGGCCTGGCTCGGACGCAGCGTGAGCAACCTTCGTCTGCCGGACGCCGAAACGCTTGTGTTGAATCAAGACAAGCGTTGCCAACCCGACGCTCGCGCGAGTGTCGTTCAGACCGCGGTGAGCTCGTCGACGAGCGCTGCGGTGTCGAGCGGCTCGTAGCCGATCCTGCCCGCGAGCTCCTCGGTCGTCGGTCGCGTGCCCTCGCGGAAGAGATCACGGAGGAAGGCGCCGGTCTCCACACGACGCCACCAATCGTCGCCGACCTCTCCGCGGAGATGGGAACGCACCTGCGCGGCACGGATCCAGGCCCGCAGGTAGTCGGCCGAATAGAACCCGGCGTCCGTGTCGGCGAGGTGGTTCGCGGCCAGGTAGCGGATCCCCGTCGCCGCCGTGAGCCGTTCCTCGTAGCCGTCGGGCGTGCCGCCATCTACCGGGAAGCGCGACCAGAAGTCGAGCTCGAACCCGAGCTTCGCCGAGTAGCGGCGGAAGAGGATGGTGTTGGAGAACCGCGCCGCTGCGGCGTTCTCGCGCGCGTCCGCGTCCGAGAGGCCGAAGTGCTCCACGTGCCAGCCCGGCTCGCACGAGATCGAGTCGAAGAGGAACGAGTAGATCTCGGTTAAGGCGTGGTCGCGCGAGAGGCTTCGGAACGCGAGGGGCAGCGAGGCGTCGCAGCCGGCGTAGTGGAGCGCGTGCCCCGCCTCGTGGAGGAACGCCTCGTAGTCGTGCAGACCGCCCTGGGCACGCGTGATCAGGTGGACGACGCGTGGCGGGTCGGAGGCGATCACGCAGGCGCGCGGCGACTTCTGCGGTCGATCCTCGAGGTCGGTGCGGATGCCCTGCTCGGCCTCGAGATCGAAGCCGATCCGCTCGAGCGTCGCGAGACAGACGCCGATGCTCCGTTCCTTCGTGTACGTCGACTCGAGCGGCGAGAGCCGTCTGACCCACGCCATGTGGGCGGAGGACGGCGTCTCCTCCCGCTCGGGGCCGAGCAAACGGTCGAGCCACCGCTCGCGCTCGGAGGTGAATCTGGACGTCGACTCGACGCGTGCGCGGTCGACGGCGTCGAGGATCGGACGCAGCGTCACGCCCTTCTCGGCCTCGTTCCGGGCGACAGGGTCGGCGATCCCCGTGATCTCCGAATCGAGCTCGTGTCGATCGGCGAGCAGCGACCGGCGGTCGTCGTTGAACCGGGTCGACACCTCGAGTGCCGCAGCCCCGAGCGCGGCGCGGCGCGCATAGTCGGGCTCGACCGCGAGGCGCGCGTGTGCCGAGCGGAGCGGCAGCTCGTCACCGTCCCACGGCACGCGGGCCGCGAGCAGCGCGTTCTCGAGCTCGTCCTCCCGCTCGGCGAGCTCGAGCGTGACGAGCCCGTCCTGGCAAGTGAGCCTCAGTCGGGCGACCGACTCGCGATCGTCCTCCGCGGCTGCTTCCTCGGCCGCGCGCAGGACGGCGAGCTGCTCGCGGGTGAAGAGGTCGGCGTACCGGGCGACGACCGCGGCCTGCTCGGAGGTCTCCTTCTCCCCCACCCGAACGGCACGCGCCTCCTCGGCGCTCTCGATCCCGTAGGCCTCGAGACACCGCTCGAAGGATTCGACGTCGCGCGCGCTCACGCGGCGAGCTCCGCGCCGCGGCGGAGTCGAGCGAGGGCGGTCTCCCGCCCGAGCAGCTCGAGCGACTCGTAGAGGCCGGGCGAGATCCGCGAGCCGGTGACGGCAACGCGGATCGGCGCGTACACCGTCCGCGGCTTCTCGCCGAGCTCCTCGCAGAGCGCCTTCAGCCGCGCCTCGATCGCCGGGGCGGTCCAGTCGTCGAGCTCGGCGAGCGCACTGATCGCGACCTCGAGCTTCCCCGCGTCGAGGTCGCCGGGAGCGGGCTCGATTTCGCCGAAGAGGAATCCTGCGAAGGTAGGAAACTCACCCAGCCGCCCGATCTTCTCCTGGACGATCGGCGCCACCTGGTGCACGCGCTCAGCCGGCCAGTCGAGACCCTGCTCACCGACCCAGAGGACGAGCCGGTCGGCGTACTCCTTCTCCGGAAGACTGCGCAGGTAGACGCCGTTCAGCCAGTCGAGCTTCGCGTAGTCGAACGTTCCGGGACTCGGGCTGACGGCCTCGAGCCGGAAGCGCTCGACGATCTCGTCACGGCTCATCACCGTCGTCTCCCCGTCCGGTGCCCAGCCGATCAGGGCGAGGAAGTTGACGAGCGCCTCGGGCAGGTAGCCGGCGGCGCGGAACTCGTCGACAC
>JACDBY010000173.1 GCA_013694685.1 Actinomycetota bacterium | reverse complement strand
CGACGAGGAGCAGCGAGACGATGATCGCGAGGATCGCGCCCTCGGCGATTTGCCGGCCGAAGCTCGCCGAGACACTCTTGACGCTCGTCTCGGCCTGGAATGCGCTCTTGAGACCCTCGGTCAGGCGGGTTTGCTCGACTTGCGCGACGTCCGTGCGGATCCGAAACTCGCGGTACTTGTCGCCTTCCAGGGCCTTACCGGTGCCCTGGATCTGCGCGCTGCCCTGGCCTGTCTTGTCCGCCTGGGCACGGACGGCCTCGAGCGAGGCCGGCTGCGGCGTCTGGAGCGTGATCTGCGTGCCGCCCTCGAAGTCGATGCCGAGGTTCAGCCCGTTCAGCCCGATCGCGCCGACCGACAGGGCCAGCACGACGCCCGAGATCGCGAACCAGCGGTTCCGGAGGCCGATGAAGTCGCGCCGGATCCACGCCGGCGGCTCGCCCTCAGCGCCCATCAGACGCGGGTTGTCGAACCAGCGAAAGCCGCCGAGCAGACCGAGGATCGCCCGCGTCGCCGCGACGGCGGTCAGCAACGACATCAGGGTTCCGATCAGCAGCATCAGCGCGAAGCCCTTGACGCCCGCGGTCGCCACGAGGAAGAGGATGACGGCGGTGATCGCGGTGACGACGTTGGCGTCAATGATCGTCGCGAAGCCCTTGCCGTAGCCCGCCGCGATCGCGGCGCGCACCGACTTGCCTGCGCGGTACTCCTCCTTCACGCGCTCAAAGATGACGATGTTCGCGTCGGCTGCCACCCCCAGCGTCAGGATCATCCCAGCGAAGCCCGGGAGGGTCAGGGTGACGTTGAAGACCAGGATCGCCGCGTACAGGAACGCCGCGTAGATGCCGAGGCCGAGCACGGCGACCACGCCGAGGACGCGGTAGAAGACGAGCAGGAAGAGCGCGACGACGAGGAGGCCCGCTATCGCCGCCTTCCAGGCCTCCGCGAGCGAGTCCTTGCCAAGCGTTGCCGAGATGGCGGTCTGCTCGAGCGTCGTGAAGGTGACGGGCAGGGCGCCGCTCTGCAGCACGAGCGCGAGGTTCTTCGCCTCGTCCAGCTCGCCGATCCCTGTGATCTGAGCCCCGTTCGTGCCGCTGATCCCGTTCGGGTACTGCTCCCAGTCGATCGACGGCCACGACTTGATCTGACGGTCGAGCACGATCGCGAAGTTCTGGAAGCTGTTGCGCGGGTCGCCGCCGCCGCCGGTGATGTTGTAGAGGGCTTTCCCACGATCGGCGATGTTGTTCGTGATCCGGGCGAACTTGTCCGCGCCGTCATCCGTGAACTGCATCGTCACGATCGGTTGGCTCGTGGTCGTGTCGAAGTCCTGACGTGTGCCCGAGAGCTTGAGATCGGCGCCGGTCATCTCGGGAACGACTTTCTCCGGATCGGAGTTCGACGGGTCGAACCGGATCAGGTAGTACGAGTTGTGCGTCGGATTTGCCTCGCCTTCGCCGGGGCAGACGACCTCGCCGATCCCGCAGACCAGCACGACAGCCTTGGGCGGCACTCCGAGGATGCGCCAGCCGTCGGGGAGCTTGCCCTTCTCGCCCGCCTCCGCGACGACCTTGCTCGCAAGCAACTTCGCCTTGCTCGAGGTAGGACCGGCGCGAACCGTGCGCTTGCCGTCGAAGAGGTACCAGTCTTCGGTCTTTCCGTCGGCGACCTCCGCCTGTTGACGCACGAGCAATCCGAACAGCGATTCGGTCGGGCGAGGTGAGCGTGTCGCGTCGATCGAGGGCGGCAGCAGGTTCGCCTGCAGGTCGAACAGCTCGAGCTGCGCCGTCTGGCCGATGATCCCGATCACCTGCTCGGGGTTCTTGATTCCCGGAATCTGGATCGAGATCTGGTCGTCGCCCTGCTCCCGGATCTCCGGCTCGGCGACGCCGAGCCGGTCGATCCGGTCGCGCAGGATGCTGACCGAGCGGCTGAGGTCCGCCTTCTGGAGCTGCCGGTTCGGCGGCGGCACCGCCTGCAGCGTCACCTCGAGACCGCCCTGGAGGTCGAGGCCGAGCGTCGGGCCCTGGTGAATGGGTGAGCCGGGAACCGCGAGCAGGCCGACCCCGACGAGCCCGGCGACGATCAGCGCGACGAGAGTGAGGTGCGGTCTGCGGTTCATCGAGCGA
>JACDBY010000172.1 GCA_013694685.1 Actinomycetota bacterium | reverse complement strand
CCGAGACATGGGTCGTACCCGACGGCCGCGTCCCCGACGCGCCCGGCGCGTAGGCGGCCTGGAGCGCCAGCGCCAGTGCGACGGCTTCGTCGGGGGAACCGGCGGCGTGGCCGGCCGCGGCTCCAGGCGCGGCGTCGAGCGCCGCCAGGCCGACCTGGACGACGGCGCCGCCGATCGACGGTGCCGGAGTCGTGAAGACGTGCATCCCCGCATACCCACCCTCGAGAGGGCGACGCTCCTCTACGCGGTACGCCACGAGGTCCGCCGCGAGCTCCGCGAGGAGCAGCGGAAGCGCCCCTTCACGGGCGTCGCGCAGGAGAACGAGGGTCGGCACGAGATCGCTCGCATCGATCAGGCCCGCGCGGCCGTAGACACGACGACCGCCGTCTTCGCGCTGGAGGATCGGCACGAGGATCTCGTGGAGGAATGTCTGTGCAGGCGTGGTCTCGAAGGGTCGCCGAGCGAGCTCGAGCGCCGGCGTGAAAAGCCTCGGCCACGGGAGGCGGCCACGACGCTCGTGGGCCGCCAGGAGCCCCAGGACGAGTCCTGGCACCGCCACCGACGACTCGCCGATGTGGAAGCTCTGCGTGGAGGCGTCGGCGAAATCGATCAGGATCTCGTCCATCTCTCCGCGCCCCTCCGTGGGGACGGCGAAGAAGCAGTCGAGCACGGTCGTCTGGAGGCCCGGCTCGTGCAGGAGGAGGAAGCCGCCCGCAGCCGGGCCTGTCAACGGCCCCTCGGTCACGAAGGCGGCGAAGGTCGCGGCCAGGGCAGCGTCGACGCACGTGCCGCCCTCACGTAGCGCCCAGGCGCCGGCCTCGGCCGAATGGCGATTCCCGGCTGCGACCGCTCCGCGCACGGCCAGAGCTTAGGTCGGACGTGCCGTCAGCCGCATCGCGCTCACCCTGGGAGGTCACCGCCACCCGGGAAGAGCGTGCCGAGCACCTGCTCGGCGACACCGCAGTCGATCGGCGAGCCCGAGTATGGGGGTGCAAGAACGGGCGCCGCGGGTCTCAGCGCAAGAAGCTCGGGAGCTCGCCCTCGCGCTCTCGCGTCGAGGAACCGCCCGCGCGAGAACCGCTCGCGCGGGACATGCTCGTCGGCGCGAACGAGCTGCGTCGCGACGAGCCGAGCCCCGTCGCGACCACGGTGACCCAGACCTGCCCACTGAGGCGCTCATCGACGGTTGCCCCGAAGATGATGTTCGTGTCGTCCGTCGCGGCCTGCCGGACAACCTCGGCGGCCTCGTTGACCTCGAGCAGCGTGAGGTCGTCCCCACCGGCGATCGAGAGTAGGATGCCGCGCGCGCCGACGATCTCCGTGTCGATGAGCGGCGAGCGGAGCGCGCGTTCGGCGGCCTCTCGCGCGCGTCCCTCCGGAGCCTCCGAGTAGCCGATCCCCATGAGCGCCGAGCCGGCGTCGCTCATCACGGTACGGACGTCGGCGAAGTCGAGGTTGATCAGCCCCGGCATCGTGATCAGGTCGCAGATGCCCTGGACGCCCTGACGGAGGACGTCGTCGGCGATCCGGAACGCGTCGATCATCGACGTGGAGCGGTCGAGCACCTCGAGCAGCCGGTCGTTGGGGATCACGATCACGGTGTCGCACTCGGCGCGGAGCGCCTCGATACCGGCGTCCGCCGTCGTCCGGCGACGTGTGCCCTCGAACTTGAACGGGGTCGTCACGATGCCGACCGTGAGGGCGCCGAGCTCGCGCGCGATCCTGGCGACGACCGGGGCCGCGCCGGTTCCGGTTCCCCCACCCTCACCGGCGGTGACGAACACCATGTCGCTCCCGCGGAGCGCTGTCCGCACCTGGTCGTAGCCCTCCTCGGCGGCGCGCTTTCCGGTCTCCGGATCGGAGCCCGAGCCGAGCCCCTGGGTGATCGCCTCGCCAATGTGGAGCTTCACGGGCGCGTCGGAGAGCTCGAGCTGTTGCGCGTCGGTGTTGATGGCGACGAAGTCGACCTGCGCGATGCCTGCGTCCAGCATTCGGTTGACCGCGTTGATCCCCGCGCCGCCCACGCCGGCGACCCGGATCACGGCGAGGTACGAGGAGACGTCTCCAGCGACGTGGAGGCGCGGCGGGCTCTCGGGCATCGGCGTCACGAAGCGGCTTGCAGGCGGGGTGTACGGCGCGATCGGCGGCTCGGGGACGCGCTCGACCGGCTCGGGTTTCCGACTCTCGATCGGGGTCGGGGCAGGCGACGCTCCGGCTGCGGGACGGATCTCTGTCGGCGCCTCCGCTTCGACAGGGGTAGGCGCCTGGCTCGTCGATTCCGTTGGACGGCTGTCGCGGCGCTCGCGACCCACCTCGAGGTCGTAGACGTGCTCGACGGTTGCCTCGAGCTCGGTCGTCGCGTCCGGCTTCGGGTTCTCGAGCGGAAGCTGCGGCTCCTGCGGTTGCGTCTCGGTCGGCTCAGCGTGGCTCGAGGCCTCGTCGTCGGTGGTCGGCTGCGCGTCGTCGGTCTTGGCGCGCTGGGCTGCCTCGGTCGCGCGGAAGAGCTCAGCGAGCGGCCCCTCACGCATGCTTGCGCGCTTGCGCGCCATCACGAGCCTCCTTCGCGGCGACGATCTCGCGCGCCAGCTCGCGGTAGGCCTCCGCCGCGGCGCCCGTTGGGTCGTACTTCAGGACCGAGCAGCCCTTCACGGGCGCCTCGGCGTAGCGAACGGTCTTCCGGATCCGCGTGCGGTATACGAGGTCGCCGAAACTCTCCTCGAGGATCTCGATCGCCTCGCGCGAATGAAGCGTGCGGCCGTCGAACATCGTCGGGACGATGCCCTCGACACCGACGTCGGGGTTGAGGTTCTCGCGCACCATCGCAAGGGTGTTCTCGAGCTGGACGAGCCCGCGGAGCGAGAGGTACTCGCACTGCACCGGGACGATGACGCCGGTGGCGGCGACGAACGCGTTGATGGTCAGAAGGCCGAGCGACGGAGGCGTGTCGATGAGCACGAAGTCGTACGTGCTCCGCACCTCGGCGAGTGCCTTCTCGAGCGACCGCTCACGACCGATCAGCGCGCTCAGCGCGAGCTCCGCACCGGCGAGATCGATCGAGGCGACTGCGAGGTCGACCTCCCTGTGCTCGATCACCTCGGAGATCGGGATCTTGTGCACGAGCACGTCGAACATCGAGCGCTCGATCACGTCGGGATTGAGCCCCTGACTCATCGTCAGGTTGCCCTGCGGATCGAGGTCGACGAGGAGCACACGGTGACCCATCTCGCTGAACGCGACCCCGAGGTTGAGGGTCGTTGTCGTCTTTGCGACACCGCCCTTCTGGTTCGCGAGTGCGATGACCTGCGTCGCGGTCGCTCCGGCGGGTGTCGACGGGCGCACCGGCTGCACCGCGGGGACAGGCACGACCGGCCCCGGGTCGGCGCGCTCCGGCTCGCGGGTCGGGGGCTCGGGCTCGCGCACGGGCTCTCTCACAGCAGCGGTCTCCTGCTCGGGCTCGGATCGTCGCTCGGGCTCGGATCGTCGCTCGGGCTCGAGCTCGCGGGCAGGTGCGGTCGGCTGGGTGGCCGGGCGAGGGCGAAGACGGAGGAGACCCATGACCACGCCACGTTCACCGCTGTCCACCCGACTCCTTCACGAGATCTCAGTCCTCCCCATCCCAGTAGTCGAGCACGTCGAGACGACCGATGATGCCGAGACCGCGGATATTCACCTTGCCCGAGCGCGGGTAGTAGGTCACGTCCCGTGGATCGCGCGTGCCGTAGGCGAGGAGCGACATCCCGCCGGCGCCCGCGCGGAAGGTGTGCGCTCTACCCGTGCCTGCCGGGCGCGCGACCACGCTCCCGGCCCTGACCGGATGACGCTCGAGCTCGCCCCCGTGCCGCGGATGCGGCCAGAGCTCGACCTCACCGTCACCGCCGGTGACAACGAAGATCTCTTCCTCGGCACTGTGGGCGTGCGGCGGGTTCGCGAGCTTTCCCGCCCGGATCTCGAAGAACCGGATCCCCGTCCTCAGGGAACCCGCCGCCCGTCCGAGATCGCGGATCGCACGATCGACCGTCCCGCCGGAGTGCTCCTCGGTCTCGATGTCGGCGACGTTGACGATCCGCGACGGGCGATCCGCGAGCTCGCCGACCTCGGGCGGGCCGACCGCCTCCTCGCGCTTCCAGGGGTGGTCGTCGGGGGAACCCTCGAGCACCCAGGTCGGCCCGAGCCACGAGACTCCGGCCCGCGGGAGCAGCGTGTTGGCGGCGTAGTGCCGCTCGCCGAACGCGAGCACGTCGAGCCCCTCCGGCCCGGCCTGGAGCGTGTGGGCATGCTCGAGGGCGAGATGGACGAGACAGTCGCCTGATCGAACCTCGTACGAGGCTTCGACCCCGCCGTCCCACTGCACCGAGATTCCGGAGCCGCCGATGACGTAGAAGATTTCCTCCTCGGAACCCTCGAGGTGCAACGGGGTCGCCCAGTGCTCGGGGTCGATCCGGATGCGCTGGACGCCCGCCCAGGACGAGCTGTCCCCGGTGAGACCTTGCCAGTCGGCCCCGATGTGCCCCCGCTCTCGCCGCACGGCGGGAACCTCGTCCCAGTGCGAGATCACGCCTGGATCATGTCACGCTCGAGCGCGTGCCGCAGTCGCCCGACCGCGGCGTCGCCTGCCTCACCTCCCTCCACCGTGGCCCAGGCCTCTGCCTCGTGGAGAAGGGCGCGGAGCTCCCCGAGCAACTCGACCGGGCCCGCGTTCGCCCGTCGCAGGGACTCGATCCGCTCCAGCCGCTCGAGGACACTCCGCGCCTCCTCCATGGAGCGACCGTAGCCCGCAACCTGTCACGGGTGTGTGTCGACTTCGTGCCGAATGTGGAACGGGTCAAACCGAAGCGCGACGAGCGGCGGCGGCATCCATGGCGAGCGTGAGGTTGCGCAGCATGCCGCCGAAGATGAAGTGGTGGAACGGCCACAGGCAGTACCAGTAGACGAGACCGAAGAGCCCCACGGGCTCGAAGATCGCCGTCTGCGTCACCCGCGACGTCTCGTCCGCGCACGGCTCGACCTCGAACTGGAGCCAGGCGCGCCCCGGCACCCGCATCTCGGCGCGGAGCCGCAGCAGGCGGTCGGGCTCGAACGCCTCGACCCGCCAGAAGTCGAGCGCATCGCCGACGCGTAGCGCGTTCGGATCGCGGCGGCCGCGGCGCAGACCCGGCCCGCCGGCGAGCACGTCGAGGAGCCCACGGACGCGCCAGAGGAACGCGGCGCGGTACCATCCTGTCTCGCCGCCGATCCGACGGATCGGGGTGAAGGCGACCGGGGGCGGATGCCGCACCGTCGCCGCGCGCGCATCGACGAGGCGAGAGCCCACCCGCACGCCGCCGAACGACGACCGGTCCGCGAGCGCCTCGTCCGAGAACCGCGTCTCGGCCATCTCGTGATCCTCGTTGGCAAGTGCACGCTCGATCGCCGCGGCCGCCGTTCTCGGCTCGACCGGGAACACGGTGAGCGCCCCGGGGTCGCGTACGACCGTCTCGTTGCGAAGCGAGTCGACGAGCTTCCGCCCCACACCCGCGTAGACGGGCGTGAAGAGCCAGAGCCAGAGCGAGGAGAGCCGCGGTGAAAGCACCGGCACGGGAATCATCAGACGCCGTAGTCCGCGGCGGCGCGCGTACTCGCGCATCAGCTCGAGGTAGGTGACCCGGTCGGCGCCCCCGATCTCGTACAGCTCACCGGCGTCCGTCTCGTGATCGAGCGCGGCGACCAGGTACGCCACCACGTCCTCGATCGCGATCGGCTGGGCCTCGACCCGCACCCAGCGCGGCGTGATCATCACCGGAAGCTTCTCGACCAGCGCACGGATCATCTCGAACGACGCGCTCCCGGAGCCGATCACGATCGAGGCGCGCAACTCGACGGTGGGTACGCCCGAGCCCCGCAGGATCGCGCCGACCTCCTGTCGAGACCGGAGATGACTCGAGAGATCTCGGCCGTGACCGAGCCCGCCGAGGTAGACGATCTTCCGGACGCCAGCCTCGCGCGCCGCCGCGCCGAAGGAGTGAGCGGCCTCGCGATCCGCCTCGTCGAACGGCCGCGAAGAGCTCATCGAGTGCACGAGGTAATAGACGGTGTCGACCCCGGCGAGCGCCGGAGCGATGGTCTCCGACCGGGCGACATCGCCCTTCACGACCTCGGTGGTCGGCCCGACGCGATGCTCGAGCACCTCGGGGCGGCGAGAGAGGCACCGGATCCGCTCGCCCCGCTCCTCGAGCACTCGAAGCAGCCGGCCGCCGACGTAGCCGGTCGCACCCGTGAGCAGGATCAACCTCGCCATCTCTCGAGTGTAGGTCGGCGAAGAACGTGCTCTGGCGGGACCCGCGGCGCGCGCGGAGCGGTTCAGGACGCGGCGCGAACCCGCTGGGAGCCGAGCCCGAGCAGCTCGCGGTCGAGTCCCGCAACGAGGTCCGGGCGATCGCCGGCGCGCAGCACCTCGACGAGCGCTCGACGTACGCCTGCCGCAGCGACCGAGGTCGCCTCCTCGCCACCCGCTAGCAAGGTGAGGTCGCGGTGGAGGCGCTCGCGCGTGTCCGATGCCGTCTCGAGCAGAATCGCGCCGCGCAGCGGCCAGGTCGCACCGAGCACCGCCTCGAGCGCGGCTCGCAGCTGCTCCGAGCGGAACGGCTCGTGCTGGAAGAGCGAGAGCTCCCAGCGATCGAGTGCCTCGGCGAGGTTCGTGTCCCTATCGACGAGCCCGAGGCGGACGAGGATCTCGGCCGCGAGCGCCCCGCGGAACTCGTCGAGACGGGTCGCCTCGCCCGGTGGCTGGGTCGCCGCGATCGGGAGCACGGGACGGATCCCGTACGGACGTCCGTCGAGCGTCTCGAAGAGGACGGGCCCGGCGGCGAGCGGCGCTGCGGTCGCGAGGCGCAGCGCCGAGACGACGTCGGCGATCTCCCCCGGCGCATCGGGGACGTCCTCGCCTGCCTCGAGCGACGCACGGAACTCGACCACGCAATAGCGGTCAGGCTCCCGTCCGAAGCCCGGTGGGAGCAGTCCCCGCGCCTCGGGCCAGTGACGGGCGAGCTCGCCGTCGGCGGCCGCCCGAATGCGCAACCCGTCGGCGAGCACGCGCTGCACTCCCGTCGAGATGCCGACGAGCGGCGCGACGGCCGCGTAGCTGCGGTGCTCGCCGAAGAGCGACCGCTCGAGCTCGACGAACTCGCGGTCGAACGCGTCGTCGTCCCAGTCGAAGCCGCCGCACGCACCGGCAACGCGCAGCAGGAGGTCGAGCAGGACGGTGCGGAAGAGCGCCTCGTCCTCCGACGGGTCACGACCCGCGTGCGCTCGGGCGTAGATGGCGGCAGCGGGCTCGCGTCGAAGCTCCTCGAGCGCGATCAGCGCGTCGTCGCGATTCCGGAGACGGCCGGCTCGCGCCTCGACGAACTCGCCGACGAGCGGTCGGTACTCGTAGAGCGTCGGCCCGTCGCCGCGCTCGTGCTCCTCGAACGCAAAGGGCAGCGACTCGCCCGCGTCGTCGAGCTCGCGCAGGAGGTACGCGAACGCGCCGAGCGTGAACGCGCGGAGCACGAGGTGGAGCTGCGGCGCGCGATGAGCCACGAGGACAGGTACCGGGCGGGAGCCCCGATCCCTGCCCCGGCGACCTCAGCTCGACGTCGAGGCAGGCCCGGGCTGGCAGCTCGGACACCAGTACGCGGTGCGGTTGGCGTCGCCGAGCCCGCGTGAGCACACCGTCGCGCCGCAGCGGGGACACGCCTGCCCGGCGCGGCGGTACACCGCGCGTGTGGGCCGCGCGCCGCCGACGGCCGCTCGCATCGCACGACGGCCCCAGTCGAGGCTGCGCTCGAGCTCCTCGTCGGTCACGTCCTCGAGCCGCGACCAGGGCGAGACCTTGCCGTGCCAGAGAAGCTCGGCCAACCACATGTTGCCTATACCGGCAATGAGACGTTGATCGACGAGTGTTTCTCCGACGAGTGACCTCTGGTCGGCCGCCCGCAGCCACCGCACGACGAGCCCGACGGTCGTCTCGTCGGCGAGGAGATCAGGCCCGAGCGTGCCGGCCCGACCGTCGTCGAGACGCAGGACCGGCCCGTTCCACTGCGTCGCCTCCCAGCGAGGCGTGCGAAGCACGAGCCATGGGAGCCCGCGCCACGGGGTCCCGCCGGCGGGCCGCACCCGCCAGCGGCCGTTCATCCTCAGGTGGCTGCGGACGACGATTCCGCCATCGAAGCGGAGGAGAAGGTTCTTGCCGACGGCTTCGACCGACTCGAGCACGTGGCCGTCCACGGCCCGGGCGACGTTCGTGACGCGCCCGCGTGGATTCGGCGAGGTGGCAGCGACCCGGTCACCGACGAGCGGTTGTAGTCGCGCCGCGGCGCGATGCAGCGAGTCGCCTTCCGGCATACGCTCAACCTAGATGGTGGATCTGGCGAGAACCGGGAGCGCGCTCGAGGCACCTGCGTGAATCCCTGGCTCCAGGCGGGCCTGGCGGGCGGTGCCGCAGCCGCGATCTGGGCGGCGCAGGAGCCGCTCGACCAGCGAGTCTTCCGCTACCCGTACTCGGACGTCGCCCTGCTCGGGCGACTCGTGACGCGGGGCGACGGCTGGCGACTGCCGGGGCTCGCGTGGCACGTGGCGAACGGCGCCGTCGCCGGGCTCGTCTTCTGGGCCCTGCACGAGTGGCTCGGCGGCCCGGTCTTCCTCGGGGCTCTGCTCTTCGCGCTCGCCGAGCACGCTGGCACGTATCCGCTCACGGTTCTCTCCGACCGTTTCCATCCGGCGCGTGGCGCGCCCGAGCTGCCGCCGCTCGCACGCTCGTGGCGCGCGTTCGGGCAGGCGACCTGGCGGCATGTCCTCTTCGGCGTCGTCCTCGGTCTCCTGCTCTCGGTCGGGTAAAGACGAAGTCGCGCGAGGCGGCGGAGACCGTCCGGGTCGCGCCCGCTCGTCGTCCCCGCCCGAGCTCGACCAGGCCGCGTCTCTCGGCTGCCCGTAGCACGCGGTTGACCGTCGCCCGCGACGTGCCCGCGAGGGCGGCGAGGTCCTCCTGGATGACTGGCGCAACCACTGGCGGGTGCGTCCCGTAGACGAGTGCGAGCTCGAGCACGCGGCGGGTGACGCGCGTCTCCGCGTCGACGGTCTACGCCTCGACCAGTCGCTCGGAGAGAAAGGACACCTGGCGCGAGAGGGCGCGCACGAGCACCGCGTGCACCGACGGATGCCGTCGGGGCGAGCCCGCGCAGCTCGGTTCCGCGCACGACGATCGTCTCACCCGCCTCGAGCGCGGTCGCGCTTCGTTCCGAGCCCGCGACCGCGAGCTCGCCGAACGTCTAGCCCGGCCCGCGGATCCCGAGGGCGACGACATCCCCGGGGGGCGTAGTGATCCGCACGTCGAAGCGGCCCTTCGCGACGAGGTGGATCGCATCGGCCGGGTCGGAGCGGTGGAACACGACCTCGCCTTCGGTCCGGGGAGAGCCGCCCCGTTTCACGTGAGAGCGCCACGGCTACAGTCGTTCCGAGCGAGGGACGGAGGAGAGGGAATGCGGATCACCCACAGCGTGCGCATCGAGCGACCACCCGAGGAGGTGTGGAAGGTCGTCTCCGACCCCACCACCCACACGGCCTGGCGCCCGGATCTCGTCGAGTTTCGCCAGGTGTCCGACGGCCCGCTCGCAGTCGGCTCGCGCATCCACGAGGTGATCGAGTTCCGGGGTCGGAAGATCGAGATCGACGACGTCGTGACAGCCTTCGAGCCGCCCTACCGGCTGGCGATCCGCGGTGGCTGGGAGGCGGCCGACTTCGAGCTCGACTTCCTGCTCGAGCCCGCCGGCGAGAACGCGACGATCGCCACGTTCGACTGGCCGCTCTACCCGAAGTCGCTGCTCATGAAGGTCGCCGCCCCGATGCTCAAGGGCACGATGAAGCGCTCGACCGCCGCGGAGGCGAAGGGACTCAAGAAGTATGTAGAGGAACGTGTCGGACTTCAGTCCGACACGCGCTCTTCCGCCTGAGGAAGAGCGAGAGCTTGCGCCTGCGGAACGGCGAAAAGCACGTGTCCGGCTGAAGTCGGACACGGGTCGGGTCGGACACGAGGCTCAGGGCCGGAGCACTGCTCGCCGTGGGCCGGCGAGGAAGCCGGCTTCGACGAGGAG
>JACDBY010000130.1 GCA_013694685.1 Actinomycetota bacterium | reverse complement strand
CGAGGAGCGACTCGACCTCGTGCTCCTGCCCGAGCACGGCGGCCGCACCGACGAGGCCGATCGCGATCGTCGCGGCGCTCGACCCGAGCCCGCCGTTCAACGGGATCCGGTTCGTGAAGACGAAGCGCTTGGCGGACGGGTCGGCGAGCAGGCTGTACGCGCGCACGGCGAGGTTCGTCTCGTCGGTCGCGAGCTCGCCCGCCCCCTCGCCGTCGATCACGACTCCGCCGCCGTCGGAGACCTCGAGCTCGTTCCAGAGCTCGAGGGCGACCGCGCCCGCATCGAAGAGCGGCCCGAGGTTGGCGGACGTCGCGGGCGCGCGGACGATCATCGCCCCACAGCTTCGAGGACAGCGTCGGCGTCAGCCCGGACGCTCACCGCAGGCGCCGCGTGGCTCTCGGCGACGACCGGATCCTTGAGTCCGTGTCCCGTGACCGTGACGACCACGCGATCTCCATCCACCTCGCCGCGACGAAGCGCGGCCAGCCCGGCTGCAGACGACGGCTCGCAGAAGAGGCCCTCCAGCGCCGCGAGCTCGCGCCAGGCGGCGATGAGCTCCTCGTCCGAGACGGCGACGACAAGCGCCTGCGACGCCGCCACCGCCTCGGCGTGCGCGGGCTCGCCGATCCGAATCGCGGAGGCGATCGTCGTGCGACGCTCGGCCGCCTCGACGGAGACGATCGGCGTCCCGAGCCCGAGCTCTGCGAGCGCCTGGGCGTACGACGAGGTGTTGCCGCCCCCGCCGAACGGGAGGACGAGCACGTCCGGCGGCGATCCGAGCTCCTCGACGATCTCGAAGACGGCCGTCTTCTGTCCCTCCCGGCGAAACGGGTTCAGAGAGTTGACGAGCGCGTGCTCGCCCCGATCGGCGAGCTCCTGGGCGACCGCGAGGGTGGCGCCGAAGTCGCCGTCGAGTTCGAGCACCTTGGCGCCGAGCATGCGCGTCTGGGCGAGCTTCGCCCCCGCGACAGCGCCGCCCGGGACGAGGACGAGTGCCCGGAGGCCGGCGCGGGCGGCGTATGCGGCCGCGCTCGCCGCCGTGTTCCCCGTCGAGGCGCAGACCACCGCCCCGAACCCTTCCTCCAGCGCCTTCGAGACGGCGACCGTCATCCCTCGATCCTTGTACGAGCCGGTCGGGTTCGAGGCCTCCCATTTGAGCCACAACTCGCCGAGGCCCGCGGTTCGCGCGAGCCTAGGAGCAGGCAAAAGGGGGGTGGAGCCCTCGCCGAGACTGACCACCGGCGTGCGCTCGGAGACGGGTAGTCGGTCGCGGAACCTGTCGATTAGCGCCGCGGTCATCGCTGCACGTTCTAGACGATTCCGGCGAAGCCGGAAGCGTCCACCTCAGCGGAAGCCGTCGACGCCACGCTCGGAGACGACGGGAAGCGCGCTCGCCTCGCCGCGCCACTCGGGGAGGCCGCGGATCGAGGCCAGCGCAGCCTCGACGCGGCCCGCCGGTGCCTCGTGGGTGACGACGTGGAGGAGGGCCTCCCCGTCGGCAGGCTGCTGGACGAGCCGCGCCACCGAGACGTCCTCGGCGGCGAGCTCGTGCGCGAGCCGCGCCAGGACGCCCGCGCGGTCGTCGACGCGCAGCCGCAGGTACCAGGGCGAAGCGAGGTCGCCGGGCGGCATGCGCTCCAGCTCGCGCCAGACCGGATCGTTCTGGAGAAACCCCGTGCCGGTCGTTCCGACGATCGAGACGAGGTCGGCGATCACGGCGCTCGCGGTCTCGACGCCACCGGCGCCCGGTCCCTCGAGCGTGATCTCGCGGATCGCGTCGCCCTGGAGCATGACGGCGTTGAACGGGCCCTCGACCGTGGCGAGCGGATGGTGGACGTCGACGAGCGCCGGCCCGACCCGCACGTCGACGCGCTCCCCGGCGAGCGTCGCGCGCGCGAGGAGCTTCAAGCGCATGTCGAGTGCGCGGGCCGCCTCGACGTGCTCGCGGCGCACGGCCTCGATCCCGGTCGCCTCGACCCAGTCGAGCGGGACGCGGGAGCCGAACGCGACCGTCGCGAGGATCGCGATCTTGGCTGCCGCGTCGAGTCCCGTCACGTCGTCGGTCGGATCGGCCTCGGCGTACCCGAGTCGCTGCGCCTCCGCGAGCGCGTCGTCGTACGAGCGACCCTCGTCCATCGCCGAGAGGATGAAGTTGGTCGTCCCGTTGACGATCCCGAGCACGCGGTGGACGTTCGTCACGACGAGCGCCTCGCGGAGAGCCTTGATCACGGGGATCGCGGCGCACACCGACGCCTCGAAGCGGAGCTGGGCACCCGAGGAGGCGGCGGTCGCAAAGAGCTCCGCGCCCCGTCGAGCGACGAGCTGCTTGTTCGCGGTCACGACCGAGCGGCCCGACGCGAGCAGCGCGCCCACATAGGAGCCGGCGGGCTCGACCCCACCCATTACCTCGGCGACGAGGCGGAGCGACGGGTCGTCGAGCACGTCTCCGGGCTCGGTCGTGAGCACGCCGGGCTCGGGCTCGAAGCTCCGCTCCTTCGCGGGATCGCGGACGAGCGCGCGCGCGATTCGCAGACGATGCCCGGTCGCGCGCTCGATCTCGTCGCCCTGCTCGGCGAGCAGCCGTGCGACCGCGGCGCCCACCGTCCCGTAGCCGAGGAGGCCGACGGGAACGTCAACCGACTGCACGCGCGTCCTCGCGGCGCATCAGGCCGCGGAGCTCCTCGCCGACGGCCTCGAGCTGGGTGCCTTCGGCCTCGGCGCGCAGGCGCGTCAGCTCGGGCTCGCCCGTGTCCATGTCCTCGACCCAGCGCTTCGCGAACGCGCCCGACTGGATCTCGCCGAGCAGCGTTGCCATCGTCTCGCGCACCCGCTCGTCGATCACGCGCGGGCCACTCGTGTAGTCGCCGAACTCTGCCGTGTCGGAGATCGACCAGCGCATGTGCTGCAGGCCACCCTCCCAGATCAGGTCGACGATCAGCTTCAGCTCATGGAGGCACTCGTAGTAGGCGACCTCGGGCTGATACCCGGCGGCGACGAGCGTCTCGAAGCCGGCCCGGATCAGCTCGGTCGTGCCGCCGCAGAGCACCGCCTGCTCGCCGAAGAGGTCGGTCTCGGTCTCCTCCTTGAACGTCGTCTCGATGATCCCGGCCCGGCCCGCGCCGATCCCCACGGCGTAGGCGAGCGCCGTCTCGCGCGCCGAACCCGAGGCGTCGCGCTCGACCGCGATCAGTGCGGGAGTGCCGTACCCCTCGCTGTAGAGCCGTCGAACGACGTGCCCCGGCCCTTTCGGGGCCACCATGATCACGTCGTGCCCCTCGCCGGGCCTGACGCGCTCGTAGAGCACGTTGAACCCGTGCGCGAAGAGCACCGCCGCCCCGGGCTCGAGCGACGGCTCGACGGACTCGGTGAAGACCTTTGGCTGTACCTGGTCGGGCAGGAGCAGCGACACGACCTGGGCGCCGCGCACCGCCTCGGCGATCGGTCGCACCTCGAGCCCTGCCTCCTCGGCGTCCGACCACGAGGACAAGCCCTCGCGGAGGCCGATGACGACCTGGACGCCGGAGTCGTGGAGGTTCAGTGCGTGCGCATGCCCCTGGCTCCCGTAGCCGACGACCGCCACGCTGCCGTCGAGGAGTGAGAGGTCGCCGTCGCGGAGAATGGTCGCCATTGCGTGTATGTCCTTTCGATCGCGTGGATGGTGTCAGCCGATCGCGGCCAGGCGCCGCGCGGCACGTCGTTTCGTCGAGGCGCGGGGAACACCGATGCGCCCGGTGCGCACGAG
>JACDBY010000128.1 GCA_013694685.1 Actinomycetota bacterium | reverse complement strand
CGGACGCTGGAGCTCGAGGGGCACAACGTGGCGAGAGCCTCGCGCAAGGATGCGCGCGACGCCGTCGTCGCGGCCCGCAAGGGGCTCGCCGTGTGGAGCACCGCCACGGCCTACAACCGCGGGCAGGTGCTCTACCGCCTCGCGGAGACGATGGAGACCCGGACGGCGTCTCTCGCGGCGGTGTGCAGCGGCCGGCGCGAGGTCGCCCGGGCGATCGATCGGGTCGTCTGGTACGCCGGCTGGGCGGACAAGCTGGCGCAGGTGCTCGGCTCTTCGAATCCTGTGGCGGGGCCGTACTTCAACTTCACCGTGCCCGAGCCGACCGGTGTCGTCGCGATCGTTGCCCCGGACGAGCCTGCACTCGACGGACTCGTCTCTCGCGTCGTCCCGGCGCTCGTGGGTGGCAATGCGGTGGTCGTCGTCGCCTCCGATCGGCATCCGCTGGCCGCGATCGAGCTCGCCGAGTCGGTCGCCACCTCCGACGTGCCTGCGGGCGTTGTCAACGTCCTCACCGGCACCCGAGCCGAGCTCGCTCCCGTGCTCGCGGCGCACATGGACGTGAACGCGATCGACGTCACAGGAGCCGACGGTGCGGCGTCCGAGCTCGAGGCGCTCGCCGCCGAGAACGTCAAACGGGTCGTGCGGGCGCGTGAGGATCGCAGCCCGTGGGAGATCGGCGCCTTCATGGAGCTCAAGACGGTCTGGCACCCGATCGGGCGCTGAGCCACGCACTCGACGACGAGCAGCGACTCCTCGGGGCACCCCAACCCACCACCCACTTTCAATCCTAACGGCTTTGTCGTCTGATTTGGCGACAAATCAGTGCCAACTTCGTGTCGACTCTGTGCCGGTCGAAGTCACTGTGCGAGCATGTCCTCGACCGCGTCGGCGGCCTGGGCGAGTCGTGTCTCCGGATCTCCTTCGACGACGAGCCAGGCGGAGCCGCTTGCGCGCGCGCGATCGAGGTACCGCTCGTGCATCCAGTTTCGCCGGTCGTCGAACTCCCTGATTCCGTCGTGTCGCCAGGGGACGTCGAGCCCGCAGACGACGAAGAGGTCGTACGGGCGCGCGGCGAGCTCCTCGAAGCCCGAGGCGGGCCGCTCGAGGTACACCTCGTGGAAGACAGCGGTCGTGAACGCGTCCGTGTCGGAGAAGAGGACGCGGCGCGCGAGACCGGCCAGGAAGTCCTCGTACCAGCAATGCATCCGTGCGATGTGCGTGAACTCGGCGCTTGTCCAGGGATCGCCTCGGACCCGACCGAGCAGCGTGTACGGGCGCCCGTACTCGGGGTTCCAGAGCGTCTCGAAGCGATCGGCGAGCGCCGCTGCCAGCGTGGACTTCCCGGTCGACTCCGCGCCGAGGAGACAGACGCGCTTCACGTTCGTCACGACGGGCGAGCCTAGTGCCGCGTCTTGCAATGTTCCACCGGAAACGGCCCCGGTGGAACATTGCGTTCCGGCGGGATCGAACCATTACCATCCGATCCCGTGACCGCTCGACGGCTCAGCCAGGCGATCGCGGAGGGCGACGGCATCTCGGTCCTCGTCGAGGTAGGCGATGCACCCGCCGCACGGATCGCAGAAGCGGCGGGGGCGGAGGGGCTCGTCGTGCGTTTTGTGGCAGCCGAGCTTCGGGCGCAAACCTCACTGCCGGTGCTGGCCTACGGGCCGGGGCCGGACGCGGCGGCCGGTGCCGCCGACGCGGTCGTGCTCAGCGCAGAGGGCGACACCCTCCACCAGCTCGTCGACCGGTGCTACGAGCTCGGCGTCGAGGTGGTCGTGCGTGTGCGCGACGACGAGGAGCTCGAGCGCGTGTTCGAGCACGTCGATCCCGAGATCGTGCTGTTGTCCGCCGAGCGCGCCGACGACGAGCAGGAGCACAGAGAGCGCCTCTTGGAGCTCCTTCCCGACGTTCCGGCCGGGAAGCTCGCGATTGCAGAGCTTGCGAACGCGTCGCGCGGCGATGTCGAGGAGCTGGAGCGAGCGGGGGTCGACGCCGTGCTCGTGACCGGTGACGTCGCCGCGCTCGTCGGCGACGGCGTGCCGGACGTCTGACCTGTCCGTGACACCCCTGCGGCGGCGGGTGTCCCCGGTGGACGTCCTCCTTCTGGCTGCCGTGCTCCTGCCCGCCGTGCTGCTTCGCGTCGTCGGCGCACGATCGGGGCTGCCGCTTCCGCTGCTCAACCCGGACGAGACGAACATCGTCCCGCGGGCGTGGGAGCTCGTCCACGGCGGCGGACTCGACCCGGGGTGGTACGACTATCCGAGCCTCGTCTTCCTGCTCGTCGCGCCGACCCAGGTCGCGCTCGACGAGCCGTCGTACGGGACGGCGCGTGTCGTCGCTGTCGGTCTCGGGCTTGCGGGTGTCGTGGCCGCCTGGTGGCTGGGACGCGTCTCGGCCGGGCGCCTCGCCGGCCTCACGTGCGCCGCAGTCGTCGCCGTCGCGACCACACACGTGGCGTACTCGCGGATGGCCGTCACCGACGTCGCGCTGACCGTCGGAGTGACCGCGTGTCTCGCGCTGATCGCGACCGGACGTCTCGAGTGGGCCGGTGTCGTAGCCGGTCTCGCGGCCTCCGCGAAGTACCCCGGCGTGCTGCTCCTCGTGCCGCTCGTCGTCGCGGGACTTGCGCTCCGGCGACGGCTCGCCCGCGCACTCGCTCTCATGGTGGCCGCCTTCCTCATCACGAGCCCGTTCGTTGCCCTGCATGCGGACGAGTCGTGGGCCGACTTCCGCCGCGTCCAGTCGCTTGCTCGCGACGGCTGGCTCGGGTTCGAGGACGACCCCGCGACACCGCTCGCCTTCGGGCTTCGACTCTGGGAGACGATCGGACCGGTGGCGCTCGTTGGTTTTCTGGGGCTCGGGATCGCGATCCGGCGTCGCACGCGCAGCGACCTCGTGCTCCTCTCGTTCGGCGTGACGTATGCGCTCTCGCTGCTGGGCTCGAACGCCCACTTCGACCGATACCTGCTCCCGCTTCTCCCCGTGCTCGCGGTGCTCGCGTCACGTGTGCCACCGCTCGCGGTGGCGACCCTCGCGCTCGCGATCGTGCCGCTCTGGTGGTCGGTCGCCGACGCACGCTCGCTCGCGACCCGCGACCGGCGCGTGGACGCCGCGGCCTGGATCGAGCGGTTCGTGCCGCCGGATGAACGACTCGCCGCCGACCCCTCGACACTCTCCCTCCAGGGCCGGCCGGTGACGCGTCTCGAGCTCCCCGGCCCGGGCCGCCCGTTCGATGTCGATCGAGATCTCGACCGTCTCCGAGCAGGCGGCGTCCGCTGGCTCGTCGTCGGGGGCGCGGTCACCGACCGGGTGCTCGCCGCCGCCGACGCGTATCCACGCGAGGCGCGGTTCTATCGAGGCCTGACGCGCCTCACACCGGTCTACGAGGTCGAAGGGGACGAGGGACGACCGAGTCGCCCGTGGCTCAGGGTCTACCGCGTCTACCCTTAGGTCGTGGAGCGTCGGGGTCGTCGGGTCGATGAGATCGCGCTGGGGGCTGCGGTGTTTCTCTCGGGAGCCGCGCTCCTCGGCGTCGAGATCGCCGCGAGCCGCGTGCTCGCGCCGACCTTCGGGAGCTCCCTGTACGTCTGGGGTGCGCTGATCGGGGTCGTGCTGACCGGGCTCTCCATCGGCTACTGGGCCGGTGGGACCCTCGCCGACCGCTGGCCGTCCCCCTATCTCTTCGTCAGCGCCATCGCGATCGGCGCGGGGCTCGTGCTCGCGATCCCGGTCGTGGACGAATGGGTGCTCGAGCAGGTGACGAGCTGGGATCCAGGCCCGCGTCTCGACCCGCTCGTTGCCGCGATCCTGCTCTTCGGCCCGATGAGCGTCGTACTCGCTTCGGTCTCGCCGATCGCCGTGCGGCTCGCCGCGCGTTCGCTCGAGCGGCTCGGCCGCACCGCCGGCCGACTCTTCTCGATCTCGACCGCAGGGAGCATCGCCGGCACCTTCGCGACGTCCTTCTGGCTCGTGCCGGAATACGGCACCGACCAGGTGCTGGCCGTCGGAGCGGTCGTCCTCCTCGCCGCGGCGGCGGTCGTCGCCCTGCTCCACCGGCTCTGGGTTCCCGGCGGGGCACTCGTCGTGGCAGCCGGCGCGGCCGTACTCGCAGTCGGAGCCTTCGCCCCGGAGACGGAAGGACGCATCCTCGAGGGCGCGTCCGCACGAAACTGGTCGCCCCTCTATCGCGAGCGCGACGTCCGGACGCCGCGGAAGCTCGACCCGGCCGAGGTCGCCCTCGCGGGTACGGGCTTCACGGTGCGCGAGGCGCGTGACACGCGCTATCACCGGCTCCTCGTCGTCGACGACGAGAACTCGCGCTACCTCCGCTTCGACAGCTCGTTCCAGAGCGGGATGTACCTCGACGACCCGGTTCGGACGCGATTCCTCTACAGCGACTACCTGCACCTCGGGCTCGCCTACAACCCAAACGCGAAGCGCATCCTGGTCGTCGGCCTCGGTGGCGGCTCGACGCAGAAGCGACTCTTCCGCGACTTCGGCGATGTCGAGATCACGACGGTCGAGCTCGATCCGGAAGTCGTCGAGACCGCCTACCGCTGGTTCGAGCTCCCGCGCGACCCGCGGGTCGTCGTCGAGGTCGACGACGGCCGGCGCTTCCTCCAGCGCAACGACGACCGCTACGACGTGATCATGGTCGACGCGTTCTACGCCGACGGTGTCCCCTTCCACCTGACGACCCTCGAGTTCGTCGAGCTCATGCGCGACCGGCTCACGCCCGGCGGTGTCGTCGCGACGAACGTCATCGGTGCCCTCACGGGCGAGAGCTCGAAGATCACCCGAGCACTCTGGAAGACGTACGCGGCCGTCTTCCCGACCGTGGAGCTGCACCCCGTCTACGAGACGCCTACCGACCGCCGTGCCGACGACATCCGAAACATCATCCTCGTCGCGACCGAGCGAGCGGCGCCTGGCACCGCGCGGCTCGCCGAGATCTGGGACGAGGTACGCCGCGATCGCGCGCCGAAGGCCCCTGACCTCCAAGGGCCTGCCGGGAACCGCTGGGAACAGGCCATCCCGACCGGCGACGTGCCGCTCCTCACGGACGGCTACGCGCCGACCGACGCGCTGTTGCTGGGCTGATTCTTGTTCGCCAACCAGGATTCGGCAGAAGCCGAATCCTGCGGCTTGATCCCAGCCCTGCGGGCGGGGCAGATCCCTGAACGCGCCGGCTTCGCCGTCGCACTGCTCGGTCGCACTTGTGCGGTGTCGGACTTTAGTCCGACACCTGACTCTCCGCTCGACGCGCGCCAACCCTTGCGCGAGTCAGTCGTTCGAGGACGCGCGCGACGCCGTCCTCGTCATTCGACGCCGTCACCTCGTCCGCCGCCGCGAGCGCACTCTCGTGCGCGTTCGCGACAGCGACTCCGAGACCCGCCCAGGCGAGCATCCCGGCGTCGGTGAGCTGGTCGCCGAAGGCGACGACCGCCGACCGGTCGACACCGAGGCTCTCCGCGACCTCCGTGAGCGCCACCTCCTTCGCGACACCGGCGGCCATCACCTCGACGAACGAGTCGCCCGTGAGCGTCACTTCGGCCTCCCCGGCGCAGATCTCGCGGGCGACCTCGAGCATCGCGGCCAGGTCGGCGTCGGGGAGACGGGCGAGGAGCTTTGTCATGGGCTCGCTCCACGCGAGCGCGTCACAGACCGGGTAGGCGTCGCCGGGACGCGGCCAGCCCTCCGTGGCGCGCAGCGCCTCGTAGGCCTCCTCGCTCCCGAAGCGGAGCTCGAGCTCCCAGCCGAACGAGATGCCGGGAA
>JACDBY010000117.1 GCA_013694685.1 Actinomycetota bacterium | reverse complement strand
GCTGGACGACCTTGTAGGAGAGCTGGCGCTGTTGCTCGGCGACGCCGTCGCCGTTCGGCGAGATCACCGCGTCCGGGGCCGGCGCATAGACGCCGTAGTACATGAGCTGAAGCGTGTTCGTCACCGGACGCTCCCCACCAGGATCGGACGGCCGGTTCAGCAGTGACCCATCGAACGCGAGCGTCGAGGAACCGCCGCCGTCGAGCGCGGAGCCGGTGACCGCGCCGAGCCGGACGAGCGTCTGCGCGAGCTCGAAGTTCGTCATCCCGACGCTGTAGCCCGGCCGGCGGCCGTCGGTGACGACAAGCAGAATCCGCCCGTCGGCGAGCTGACCGACGCCGGTCCGCGGATGGCGCGGCGCGAGCTGGCTCGACAGGAAGGCCTCGTGGGCGCGGAAGACGGGTCCGCCACTTCGAACGAGCACGGGACCTCCGCCGACGGCTTCCGTGATTCCCGTCCACTCGGGCCGGAAGATGATCCGCAGCGTGACGTTCGTCCCGATCGGCGCCTCCTCGGCAAGACGGGCGGCGGCGGTGCCGCGCGCTACGAGCACTGCGCCTCCCTGTGGGATCGGCGTGCCTCCGGCTTGCGCGACCTGGATCACAGGCCCCGTTAGGTTCGTGTTCGGCGTCGTCGGCGGCAGCGGGAGGATCACGACCTCGACGCCGCCGGCCTGAGGCGGCGTCGCCGGGCCGAAGCTCGGCGTGAAGAGCGAGATCCCGTTGGGGCCGGGCGGGTCGTTGAGATCGTTCAGCGAGCGGCGCTGGCCGAGGCCGCGCCAGGTCCCGAAGAACTCGATCCGGCGGACGTCGAGGGCACCCTCCGGCGTCACACCCGTGCTCGAGCGGTCGCCGTGCGGCGCGGTCTCGACGACGCCGCCGCGCATGAGCACGCCACTCGGGTGCCCGGACGCAGCGAACAAGTCGCCGTTGACACCGACCATCGTGGCGCTCGCAGCCAGGCGCTTCTGCATTGCGGTCACCCGCTCGGTTCCCTCGATCGCCTCGTTCGAGAGCACGGTGCGGAGCGCGTAGAGCCCGGTCGGCCGCGGCCCCCGGACGACATGGATGGCGACGGGCCCGTGTGGCGTGAACTGGACTCCGCGCTCATACGTGACGCCCGGCATCAGCGTCGTCTGGGCCGCCGCCGCAGGCGCGGCGAGAAACAGGGCAAGCAGCCCCATGCTGAGAAGTTTGCGCACCACGACCCCGACGGAGGCTAGCCGAAGCGTCGGTGGCCTTTTGCAGGCGTTAACGGAATCCGTACAGCCGCTCGGCGGTCGCTGTCCAGAGATTGACGGATCCTGAGCAACATGCCGAGAACGCAATAGACTCGCGCGCGTGGGCACGCCTGCGGTCGAGATCGAGGAGCTCAGCCGGGTTTTCGAGCCGCGCAAGAAGCCGCCGGTCGTCGCGCTCGACGACGTGTCGCTGGCGATCCCGCCCGGTGAGATCCATGGCTTGCTCGGCCCGAATGGAGCCGGTAAGACGACGCTCGTGAAGATCCTTTCCACCGTTCTGCTGCCTACGTCCGGCCGGGCGCGGGTACTCGGCCACGACGTCGTCGACGAGACGAAGGCCGTCCGACCGCTGCTCGGGATCGTCTTCGGCGGCGAGCGCGGTCTTTACTGGCGTCTGACCGGGCGCCAGAACCTTGCGTACTGGGGCGCTCTCTACAAGCTCTCCGCGCGCGAGACGAAGGCGCGGACGCAACAGCTGATCGAGCGGGTCGGCCTCGCCGAGCGCGCCGATGAGCGCGTCGAGACCTACTCGCGCGGCATGAAGCAGCGCCTGCACCTCGCACGGGGGTTGGTCGGCGATGCGACCGTGCTCTTCCTGGACGAGCCGACGACCGGCATGGATCCGCTTGCCGCGCGCGAGTTTCGCACGCTGATCGCGGAGCTCCGCGACGAAGGCCGGACGATTCTGCTGGCCACGCACGACATGGTCGAGGCGGAGACGGTCTGCGATCGCGTGACGCTGATCGACCGCGGCAAGGTCGTGGCCACCGAGTCACCGCGCACGCTCGGCCAAGTGATCTCGCGCTTCCAGCGCATCGACGTGGAGGGCGTCGACGCCGCGGTGCTCGGCGAAATCCGTGCCCTCACCGGCGTCAGCGGCGTGACGGAGGCGGACGGCGGCGCGCGGATCGAGGTCGACGAGGAGGGCGCGACACGCGTCGTGCTCGGGCGGCTCGTCGACGCGGGCGCGACGTCCGTCAAGACCTCGCTCCCCAGCCTGGAGGAGGTCTACGTCCAGCTGATCGACGACCGCGGGTTGGAGCTCTGAGCGCATGCGCGCCTTCGTCGCCGGCTTCGGCCTCGAGTTGCGAATCGTCCGCGCGGCTCCCGATGCGCTGATTCCGCTCGTCACCGCGCCGGTGTTCGCGCTCATCTTCCTGTCGATCGTCCGGGAGAGCGGCCGTCCTGACCTGCAGGCCGACGCGCTCATGGCGCCGGTGTTGATGACGCTCTGGTGGATCGCGCTCCAGAACGCCGGCAACATGATCACGGGCGACCGGTGGCAGGCTCTCCTGGAGCCGTTGCTCGCGACGCCGGCAAGTCTGGCGTCCGTGCTCCTCGGGCGCATCGTGGCGCTCACGTGCCTCGGCCTCGTCTCGTTCCTAGAGGTCTGGGCGATCGGCGAGCTGGTGTACGGCGTCTCGATTCCGTTCGAGCACCCCGTCGCGCTCGGCCTCACACTCCTGGTCACCGCGCTCGCAACTGCTGGCGTCTCGGTCGCGTTCGCCGCGGTCTTCGTGCTGACCCGGAATGCGTACACGTTCACGAACTCTCTGAGCTACCCGCTCTACCTCCTTGGCGGCGTCCTCGTTCCTGTCGCCATTCTTCCCGGCTGGATCCAGCCGGTCTCGAGTGTGATCTTCATGTCCTGGAGCGCCGATCTCCTGCGCGCGAGCTTGAAGCCGTCGCCCATCGATGACCTCTGGCAGCGACTCGGGATGGTCGTCCTGCTCGGCGCGATCAGCTTCCTAATCGGGCGCGCGCTCCTCTTCCACGTCATGCAGCGCATGCGGGCGAAGGGAGAGCTGGCGGCAGCATGACCGCGCTCGCAACGACGGTCAACGTCATGCACCACGCCTTCAGGGCAGGGTTGGCCGACTACCGCGCCATCTTCACCTGGAAGAGCTGGCTCGCCGGCTGGATGGTGCGGGTGATCGCGCAGGTGGCGTTCTTCGCCCTGCTCGGCGAGCGCATCGGCGACGACCAGAAGACCTTCTACCTCCTGGTGGGGAACTCGATCCTGGTCGCGGCGCTGACCGGAGTGTTCTCGCTGAACATGACGACGGCCGAGCGGTGGGCCGGGACGCTGCCGCTGCTGGTCGCCAGCCCTTCGAGCCCGATCATCGTCTTCTCCGCGCGCGGCTCGTACCTCGCCGTCGACGGCGCGTTGAGCGCCCTGGCCGCGCTCTTCATCGCCGGGCCGATGTTCGGCATGGACCTGCCCTGGCCGCGCGTGGTCGCGGTCGTCCCGCTGACGGCACTCGTGGCGCTCGCGTCCTACTGCTTCGGGACGTTCCTCGCCGGGATCGTCTTCCGCTTTCGGAGCATCAACAGCCTCGTCGTCCTAACGACGCACGTCTCGCTGATGGCAGCTTGCGGTGTCAACGTTCCGCTCTCTTACTACCCCGACGCGCTCGAGTGGTTCTCGCGGGTGCTGCCGGTAACGAATGGGCTGCTCGCGATCCGCGGTGTCCTCGACGGGGCGGACCCG
The DNA here is from genome assembly GCA_013694685.1 of Actinomycetota bacterium. Lineage (GTDB taxonomy): Bacteria > Actinomycetota > Thermoleophilia > Gaiellales > Gaiellaceae > Gaiella. The sequence continues at coordinate 220 of JACDBY010000117.1, read as the reverse complement.
GCGACCATCCTTGGCGACGCGGCACTCGAGGCGGTCGTGGCCGTCGGCTGGATGACGCTTGCGCTCGCCTCGTTCAACCAGCTCGCCTCCCGTGGCAGGCGCGACGGCTCGCTCGACTACGGCGCGTAGTGCCTAGGCGAAGACCTTGACCTCGCGGTAGAGGGTGTCGCGCTGGACCGGGATCTTTCCAAACGAGCGAATCAGGTGCACGAGCTCCTCG
>JACDBY010000116.1 GCA_013694685.1 Actinomycetota bacterium | reverse complement strand
CAGTGCCGGCTTCCAAGTGTCAGTCCTCGACCTGGAAGTAGCCCATCCAGCCGAGCTCGGTGAACTCCGACTGGTGGGCGTGGAACATGAAGGTTCCGGTGTTCGCGAAGTCGATCTCGAGCACGCCGCGCTGCCCCTGGCACTGCATCACCGTGTCCGTGTACTCCCAGTTCGAGCCGGTGCCGGTCGGCTGGTAGCGGAAGAAATCCGCATGGAGGTGGAGCGAGTTGATCAGGTCGAACTCGGTCAGGTTGGCGAGGTAGAGCCGGACGAGCTCGCCGCGCCGGACGCGGATCGGGTAGCGGGCATAGTAAAAGCTGCGACCGTTGACGGTGTAGAGGTTGTTCTCGCCGTCCGCGTCGGTGTCGTAGCCGTTCATCACCATCACGAGCTCCTGCGCCGGATTGCGCGGCGTCTTCGGGTCGATGATGAAGGCGCCGTAGAGGCCCTTGTGGATGTGCTTCTTGAGTGGAGTCGAGTGGCAGTGGTAGAGGTGGAAGCCCGCCGGGCGCGCAGGGAACTCGTACGTCAGCTCGTCGCCGGGCGCCACGATCTCGAAGACGCCGTCCATGTCCGTCGGGTGGATCCCGTGGAAGTGGATCGTATGCGGGTGCGATCCCGAGTTGACGAAGCGGACGCGCAGGAGGTCGTCCTCGGTCGCGCGGATCACGGGGCCGGGGATCGTCCCGTTGTACGTCCACGCCGGAAAGAACACCCCGGGTGCGATCTCGAGCTCCTCGTCGGTCGCGACGAGGGTGTACTTCCGAACGCGTCCCGGTGAGTGCGGAAGCGCCGGAGGCGGGTAGAGAAGCGCGTCGAGGTCGTTCGGCCCACCGACCGCGGGCACGGAATCCCCGATCATGGCGGCGTGGCCCATCGCGGCCGCGGCGTTGTGCGACTGCGGTGTGCGGTGCGCCGAGTGGTCGTGCCCGGCGGCGGAAGCGTCGCCGTCGAGCGCGAACCGCACGCCCAGCGGTGCAGCCGCGGCGAGAGGCGCGGTCGCGCAGAGCAGCCGCCGGCGCGTAAATTTAGGCACACCTAAATCCTACCTGGATCTTTAGCCCTGCCTAAACCTGCATCTCGCCGGGGGAAGGCCGAGGTGGACGAGCGTGCCGCGACACAGACCGAGCGCGGCGCGCGCGCGGCTCGCGTCACGGGCCAGCAGCCGGTCCTCGACAGGGTTCGTCATGAATCCGAGCTCGACGAGGATGACTGGCACGTCGGCCCAGTTGAAGCCCGTGAAGTCCGAGCGTTCCTGGATCCCGCGGTCGGGAAACCGGAGGGCGCGCAGGAGCTCGCGCTGCACGGCGGACGCCGCGCGCCGGCTGGCTCGGTACACGTCGGCGGTCCAGCCCGACCGCAGCGCGGGGACGAGCGTGTGCGTGCCGCGCACGCTCGCGTCCGGGTGACCGTCGGCGTGCACGCGGAGGAAGAGGGCCGCACCGGCGCGGTTCGCGATGTCGGCGCGCGCGATATTCCCCATGCTCGTCCCGGCAGTCTCCGTGCGGGTCATCACGACCGCCACCCCGGCCCGTCGCAGCAGCACCCGGAGCCGGAGCGAGACGTCGAGGACGAGGTCCGCCTCGCGAATCCCGGTCACGACGCCGCTCGTGCCGCCGCCGTCCTTGATCTTGCGCGACTCCGAGCCTGGCCCGATCGGCTCGGTCTCGGAGTTCGCGAGGCGATCATGGCCCGGGTCGATCACGACCGTCGGGCCGGCAGCCGAGGCGGTCTGCGCGACGGCGGCGACGAGCACGGCGAGGAGCGCGAGCGCCCGCGTCACAGCGGCGGGATGCGCATCCGCATCCAGACGTAGGTCAGGAGCGCGCCCGGGACGAAGAGGCAAGCGGCGAGACCGATCAGGACCTTGGCGGCGGTGGAGTCGAGATCGACAGCGAGCCCCGCGATCATGCACAAGCCGCCCAGGGCGCAGAGCACCGCGCCGATCGCCCCCGCGCGCACGAGCGCTACCTCCCGGCGGCCTTCGCCTCGGCCTGGATGTTGATCCGGCCCGTACCCTCGTACCTGCTCCCGAAGGTGATCGTGCTCTTGCCCTTCCGGCCCGGCGCGAGCGCGCTTGGCCGCGTGTAGTTGTAGCCGTCGAAGAAGTTGACGATCTGCCCGGTCTTCGTGAAGAGCGTGACGTGCACCGCGACGTTCTCGACCCGCCCCGAGTTGCCATTCGTCACGGTCACGGGCACCTCGAGATGGGAAAACTCCGTGTCGAGCGCGACGTTGCCGATGGCTGCGCGAACCTTGTCGGCGGGGCGAGCCGTCGCGCGCTCGCTCGTGAAAGTAAGCGTGTAGACGCTGCGGCGACTGCGGGTGCCGCAACTCCCACTCGCCGGCCACCGGAGCTTCATCGGCCGATGGTAGCCCGACGACGGTCAGCGACGGTTGATCGTCTCAGGCGACGAGCCGGTACACCTGGAACACCTCGGCGTACTCGCGGTTCACGTTCGTCCCGTGCACGCGCGCCAGGTTCCAGATGTACTCCTCGTTCGCGTAGCGGCGGTGCTGCTGAGACGCGTAGCGCCGCACGGCGGCGACCTTCCGCTCGACGTGCCGCTGCTCGAGTGAGAGGTACGCGCCGTACGAGAAGTCGTAGTTGTTCCAGGGGATCTCGTAGCCGAGGATCGTCGTACGCTTGAAGGCGCGGAGGCCCTCCTGCGCGACGGTCTGGTGATCCTGATGGACGTCGTGATGGGCGGGTTGGAACACCACCTCGGGTCGCCATTCCTCCCAGAGCGCGACGAGGAGCTCGAGGATGTCCTGTCGGCGCTCGGGAAACGTGCGGACGTCGAAGTCGTGGACGGTCAGGTGGGACTCGTCGAGCCCCAGCTCCGCGGTCGCCTCGCGGAGCTCGCGGGCCAGCGTGTCGGGTGCGAATCCGTCGGGCAGCGACCGCGTCGCGATCGAGAACGCGACGTAGCGCACCTCGCACCCCGACTCGACGAGGCGGGCCATCGTCCCCCCGCACCCGAACTCGCCGTCATCGGTGTGCGGTGCGAGCACGAGAGCGCGCTTGAGGCCGGTCAGCACGGCCGGGAGTCTATGCGGCTCGAACGGACTCGGGCCGCTCGACGGGGGGCTCGCGGGGCGGAATGCCGGTGTGGACGGGTGGCTTCCTCGGAACGCGCGACGCGAGCCCCACGAGCCCGAAGAGCGCCCAGGTCATCGGATCCTCGAAGAAAGCGGCGTAGAAGACGCTGTGGACTGCGATCGCGCAGAGCACGATCCCGATCGCGAGCGAGACACGCGACGTGAAGCCGCGGCCCAGTCCGCGCAGAGTCACGAGGAGCGCGGTGGCGACGAGCCAGGCCAGCAGGCCGAGTCCTACCACGCCCTCCTCGGCGGCGACGGTCACCGGCGTCGTGTGCGACGCGACGCGCTTCGGATCTCGCCCCGGAATCCCGAGCCGCCTCGCGTACTCACGGGAGAACCCACCCGCTCCGACACCCTGGACCGGGTGGTCGCGAGCGATCCGGACACCCTGACCGACGAGGTTCGCCCGTCCGGACGTGATCCGGTTGAGCTCCGCGCGGGACTTGCCGACGACCTCGTCGCGGATCTGGGGCACTGCGACACAGACGACGAGCGTCGCCGCGCCGAGACCGACGAGCGCGAGCGTCGTCCGGCGACCCCACGCTACCGCCACTGCCATGAGGATCCCCGCAGCGAGCGCGACGAAGCTCGACTGCGAGAACGAGAGGAGGACTCCGATCCAGGTCGCGACGACCACGGCGTAGAGCGCGAGCACCCGCCGGCCCCGGACGCCACCGAGCACGATCCCGGCGAGCGAGGCGAGGATCGCGACCGTGAGATAGCGCCCGTAAACCGAGGGATCCCAGAAGACGGAGTTGACGCGGAAGAACGGTGCATAGGCGTTGAACACCTCGACACTCGGATTCCAGAAGACGTCGCGCGTGACCCACTGATAGCCGCCGACCGCGGCGAACGCGAGCGCAGTCGCGACAAGGCCACCCCAGAGCCACGTCAGCCACCGGCCCCGCCATGGCAGGCGGGCAAATCCGATCGCGAGCAATCCGAACGGCAGGACGAACGCGCCGAAGAAGATCGCTCCGCGCCGGACGTCCACCGTCCAGAGAAGCGAGAGACCCGTCCAGGCGACGAAGGCGGCGAGCGGCCAGGCGAGCGGTCCCAGCTCGCGCGAGCGCTCGTCATCCCGTACCAGAGCCCAGCCGAGCGAGAGGGCGAGGCCTCCGAGCACGGCGTAGAGCGGGAGCAGGAGGTTGACCTCCTCGGAGCCGATGTCGACTGGGATCCGGAGCGGGAGACAGGCGAGGGTCGCGAACGCGAGCGCGTAGGGACGGAGCCGCAGGAGGACCGCGATCCCGACCGCGACCGCGAGCCCACCCACCAGACCCGCGACGAGCATCGCCCGGCTCAGGTCGGGAAGGAGGTAGAGACCGAGCACACCCAGGGCTCCTCCCCAGACACCGAGACCGGCGAGCCGCGCGAGCCGGTGCCGCGCGAGGAGCAGGACGGCGAGACCGAACGCGCCGCCGAGCCCCGCGAGCTGGGCGGCCGTGCTCACGGCGTGGGTCTCCGGACGACGACCGCCGCTCGCTTCACGCGACCGTTCGCGTCGACCTCGAGCACGTGGCGCCCCGGCTCGGTCGGCGCTTGGAGCCGCAGCGTCCCGGGTGCCTGACGCCCCGTCCGCTCGCCGAGTCGCCATCGCACGGTTCGCGCTTGCGAGAGGGCGAGGATCGCGAACCGCGCACCCGGCGTCGTGACGATGCGGTCGCGCCCGAGCGCGAGAAAGCGAATCCGGACGGTCCGCGAGCCCGAGCGCGCACCGAGGTTGCCTGCTGGGTCGCGGGCGACGAGTCGCAGGGTGTGCAGCCGCTCGGCGAGCTGCTCGCCGCCTGCGACGCCAAACCAGTCCAGCGACCCCGTCGGCTTGGTGCCGAGTCGCCTGAGCGCTCTCGTTCCGTCGACGAAGAGCTCTACGGTCGCGCGCTCGTCGACCCGGTACCGGATCTTGGCACGGTCGAAGCGGCCGTCACCGTCGGGCGAGATGACGAGCGGCCGTGCGGTGAAGCTCTCGACGCGCGGCGCGGTCGTGTCGACCCGGATCCCCGTGTACATCACGATCGTTCGTCGCTGGCGGTCGAGGTGCACGCGCGGCCGATAGGTGCCTTCTGCGACGACCTGTCCGCTGTCGTCGCGACCGTCCCACTGGTAGGAGACCGCAGCGCGACCGTGCGGACGGCTGCGTGCGAGCTCGCGGACGACGACGCCGTCGTCGTCCACGATCTGGAGATCGACCCGATCCGCCCGCCGCAGCCTGAACGTGATCGTGGCCGCCGCGGACTCGCAGTCGCAGACGGGTGAGAACACCTTGTCGACGACCGGCGCGACGATCGGGTTCCGCGTCAGCTTCAGCTTCTCGGTCACGACGAACGCAACCGCCGTCGCGACGAGCAAGGCGGCGACGAGCCCGGCGGGAACGAGTCGGCGGGCCACGTCCCTACCGACGGGATCGCGACTCGGAGGGGAGAGCGCCCGCAACCACCGCACGGCGATTGTAAGAACTCGATGCGGGCGGACGCAGACGAGGGGTCGCGGCCGGAGGGGCAGGCACACTTGACGCGCGGCACCACTGTCGCCGATCCGTCGTATGCGACGCCGAATCCTCCCGAGCCTCATCGCCGTCTTTGCTCTCCTGGCCGGGGTCGGGATCGCGCTCGTGACGACGCGCACGCTGCCGAGCGGCACGCTCGAGACGGAGGTCACGGACGTCACCGTGGTCGCACCGCCGCCTCCGACGGAGACGGTGCCACCGGTCACGGCACCGCCGACACCGAAACCCAAGCCGCCGAGACCGAAGCCCGAGCCCGCCGAGCCGGTCGACGCCCGCTGCTGGACGATGTTCGGCGGTGATGCCCGGCGTTCGCTCGCGCGGCCGTCGATCAATCTCGGGATCCCGGCTGCGAAGCCCCTCTGGGCGCGGGGTCTCAAGGAGTACATCGAGTACCCGCCGAGCTACTGCGACGGCGTCCTCTACGTCAACACGTTCAAGGGCGACACGTGGGCGATCGAGGCCGCGACCGGCAAGGTCGTCTGGAAGAAAGTCTCGAGCGCGCCCAAGCCGTCGACCCCGGCCATCGCTGGCGACAACCTGATCGTCAGCTCCAAGGACGGCACGGTGACCGCGCTCACGCGTGCGAGCGGCAAGCTCGTCTGGCAGCTGCGGACGAACGCGATCGTCGAGTCGTCACCCGCCGTCGCCGAGGGCGTCGTGTACTTCGGAGCGACCGACGGCAGGCTCTTCGCGGTCGACGCCGACACGGGCCGCGTCCGCTGGGCTTACGACACCGGGGGTCGCATCAACGCCAGCCCGTCGCTCGCCGAGGGCCGCGTCTGCATCACGACGTATGCAGGCTCGATCTTCTGCGTCCGCCAGCGGGACGGCCGGAAGCTCTGGAGCACGTACGTCAAGCGCGACGCGTTCCGCTACGAGAGCTTCTACGCGAGCGCCTCGACGGACGGCGAGCGTCTCTACACGATCGCGCGCTCGGGGAAGATCGTGACTCTTGACGCGTCGTCCGGTCGTATTCTCTGGACGGACAGCGTCAGCTCGCTCGGTTACTCGACACCGGCGGTCGGGAGCGACAGGATCTTCGTCGGCGACTTCAACGGCGGCCTGCGCGCCTACCGGAAGACCGACGGGCTGCTCCTCTGGCGCGCGCAGGTGGGCGGTCGCGTGCTCGGCGCTCCGTTCATCGCCGGCGACCTCGTCTTCTTCTCGACGCTCGAGACGGAGACGTACGCAGCGCGGGTCTCCGACGGGAAGATCATGTGGCGCTACGGTCTCGGCAAGTACTCGCCCGGCATCGCGACCGAGCGCGCCTACTACTTCTCGCTCAACGGGCTGCTCGTCGCGTTCCGCGGCAGCAAGGGGCCGGCCTAGAACCTGTCCCTCGCGGACAGCTTGACAAGAATCGGTGTCAGACACTTTTTCTGTCAAGGGGCGTTTGCACCGACTTCGTTCCAATCCCTGCACAAGGCTCGAGTCAGTTCCCACGCCGCTCCCGGCCCGAGCTGTGGACGCTCTCGACCCCTCGGTCGTCAGGTCCTGCGCCGTCCTGTGGAAAACGTGTCGGACACCGGCTCGACGACCGGGTGACGCCGGTGCCAGAGCGGTGAGCGCTGCGTGAGTGCGCCGACGGCCCGCCATGCAGCCGTCTTCGCCCGGTAGACAGCGAGCCGCGCCCGGTCGTGACCCGCGTCGTCGACCTGGTAGCCCAGATCCGCGAGGAGGTCGCCCGCGACCGACTCGAACGCCCGTCGGTCAGCAGCGGGCATCTCCGTCCGCCAGTCGCGCACACCGACCCGCGGCGGCTCCTCGAGCCGGCGATGGTGCTCCTTGCGGGCCGACTCGGTGCGGCCGACGTAGCCGAGCATCGTCTCGTCGTAGGCGACGCCCACGAACGCACAGATCCGCGCGAGCTCGGCGGGCGGGTCGGCGACGAGCGACTCGTATCGCACCTCGAGGTACCGGTCGCCACCGACACGCGACCCGAGCGCGCGCGCCGCCCGCACCTCCGTCGCCCATTGACAGGCGAACCCGGCGGCATCGCGAGGATATCCCCAGCCCTCGGTCATGATCCCGGCCGGCACGGACAGGAACGACAACGCCGCATCCCGACCGTCGCGGACGAGGTGGACGAACCGAGCCTCGGGGAAGAGTCGCTCGAGCAGCCGCAGGTGCTGCATGTACAGGGGTGTCTTGTCCCCCCAGCGCTCCTTACCGCGCTCGGCGGCGTACGTCTCGAAGACCGCTGCGATCGCCTCGCCCGCCGTCATTCCCCGCCGGAGCCGGCCGGCGATTGCATCAGGCGAAAGCCCCCACTGAGCCAGTGTCGACAATCGCCGGAGATCGTCGACGAACGCCGACGGATCCACGCTTTTACGGTGCCGGCGCGCGAGTTGCGGGACGAAGTACGACTCGTCGGGGACGGCCAGCTCGGGGTTGCGGTCGAGCATGACGCGGAGGAGGGTCGTCCCGGAGCGGCGAACGCCGAGGACGACGAGCGGAGGGCCGACCATCGGCGCAGTCTAGGATTCTGCGATACTTCCCGAAATGAAGCGAGCGCTCCGCCGAGCGGACCCGTACCGCGACACGCACGTCATCGACGCGCGCGCCCCACGCGCGAACCAGGCCTTCGTCGGGATCGTGTCGCTCGTCGCCGTCCTCGGCGGGTGGTGGTGGCTCCTGGCGCTCCTGGCGCTCCAGCTCGCGCTGGGCCTCACGCTGGGACGCCGCTGGTGCCTCGCCTGTGTCGCCTACTTCGAGCTGATCCAGCCGCGCTTCGGCGAGGGGCGACTAGAGGACGCACGCCCGCCGCGGTTCGCGAACCTGGTCGGGCTCGTCGTCCTCACCGCCGCCTCATTCACGTTCGTCCTCGGCCTCGAGACGCTCGGCGCCGCGCTCGGCCTCCTGGTCGCCTGCCTCGCGCTCCTCGCGGCCGCGACCGGCTTCTGCGCGGGCTGTGCCGCATTTGAGCTGGGCCACCGGCTGACCGGCCGACCTTTCATCTCATGCCCGCTGCCGCCGCCGCTCGGGCGCGACGGCTACGGGCCGACGTCCGTCTGAAGCCGCTCGGCGGGGCGCCCTGCAAGCCAACGCACGGTCAGAGAGACGGCCGCGAACGCTGCGACGACGGCGCCTGCCAGGACGATGACGTCAGCTCCGGGTGGATCGACGAGCTTCACGCCGGCGAGGGTGAGCGTCGCGGCGAGCGCGATCCGGAGCGCGCGCTCGGGCAGGGAGACGGTGAACCGGCCGCCGATCAGGACACCCGGCACCGAGCCGATCAGGAGCCAGCCCGTCGCCCCGAGGTCGACGTGACCTACCACGAGGTGTCCCGCGCCCGCAACCGTGAGCAGGATCGCCGCGTGGAAGATGTCGGTGCCGACGATCTTCGCGGCCGTCAGCGGGAAGGCGACGAGCATCACAAGCCCGAAGAGCGTTCCGCTGCCGACCGACGTGAGCCCGACGACGAACCCGCCGACAACGCCCGTCGCGACCGCGATGGCCCGATCGCGAGAGCCGAGGATGAACGGCTTGTCCTCCGGGCTCGAGTGGAGGTACGCCTTGACGAGGAACGCGACCCCGCAGACAACGAGCGCGACGCCAAGGATTGCCTTCGCGGTGTCCTCGTAGCCGTCCCCGTACTCGCGCTTGAGCCACCACGCGAGCGCGACGCCCGCGATCGAGAACGGCGCCGAGCCGAGGAGCATCCAGAGCGTCAGCCGCGCGTGCACATGTCCGAGCCGTCGATGTTGCACCGCGCCGAACGACTTGAAGATCGCGCCGTGGACGATGTCCGTGCCGATCGCGATCGACGGCTTGAAGCCGAAGAAGAGGACGAGAAGCGGCGTCATGAGCGAGCCGCCGCCCATCCCCGTGACACCGACGAGCAGGCCGACGAGCAGACCGGCGAGGGAAAGCTTCCAGTCCATCGGCTCAGTCGACGCCGGCGCGCGAGTCGAGCAGGATCTCCTTCAGCGTGTCCGCGCGGAGTCCGAGCCGGAGCGTTTCGAGGGCGATCACCTCGTCGGGCGGGATGTTGCCGAGATTGACGTTCGATCCGAAGTGCTTCACGAACCAGGCCTGCGACGACTTCGTCGGCGCCTCGAAGAGGAGGCTCTCCACCGAGATCTCGTGAGCGATCTCGTCGAGGAGGCCGGTTCGCATGTCGCCGTCCGCGCGAAAGATCCCGGACGTCCCGCCCTCGCGGCCCTCGGTGATCACCTTCCAGGCGCCCGCTTCGAGCTCCTCCTTGATCCAGGCGACCCACTGGTACGGCGCGAAGACGACCTCGGAATCCTTCGACCCGACCTCCGAGAGGACGGTGAAATCACGGGCGAAGTCCGCGATCAACTCGAGCTTGCGCTCGCGCGGGATCTCGATCGTGCCGTCGGAGATCTCGACGTGCGAGAAGCGGTGCTCGACGAGCCACTGCTTGAACTCGTCGATCCGCTCGCGCGCGTAGACCGCCTCGAAGAGCGTCCCGCCGCAGACGACGGGTGTCTCGAACGAGCGGTAGAGCGCGATCTTCTTCTCGAGGTTGAGCGTCACGTAGCTCGTACCCCAGCCGAGCTTCACGATGTCGACGAACTCGCCCGCCGTGTCGAAGAGGCCCTCGATGTCGCGCAGGTTGAGGCCCTTGTCCATGACGTGGGTGAGCCCGACCGCGCGCGGCTTGCCCGGGCGGGCCGGCACGCCCAGGAAGCCGTCGCTAAAGGCGGGCATACAGCTCCTGCAGCCGGGCTCTGGCACGAGCCTGGACGTCGCGGTAGAGCGAGCCGCCGTGCGCGTCGATCCCGACGGTGAGCGGCCCGAAGTCCTTCACGCGAAACTTCCAGAGGCACTCGGGCATGAGCTCCTCCCAGGCGACCTCCTCGATCTCCTCGATCTGGGTCGTCTCGAGCGCGGCGGCACCGCCGACGATCGCGAAGTAGACCATCCCGAGCCGCTGCATCGGCTCGATCGCCTCGTCGGGGAAGCCGCCCTTGCCGCAGATCGCGCGCACGCCGTACTGGGCGCCGAGACCCTCGGTGAAGCGCACCATCCGCGCGCTCGTCGTCGTCCCGATACAGATCTTCTCGTATCTGCCGGGCCCGAGCTTGCGCACATTCGGCGCCGTGTGCAGGAGAAAGGCGCCGCTCAGATCCATCGGCGGCTCGATTCCCTCGTCGAAGATCCGAATCTGCGTCCGGTCGCGGATCCCGATGATGTGACCCTGGACGACCACCTCGTCCCCCGCGCGGAGCTTCTCGATCTCGGCCGGGTCGGTGATCGGGAACGTGACCTCGTGCTGCGCCATCACGCGCTCCCTCGACCGACGGCGCGGATCGCCGACACGCGCGCGCGCAAACCCCCACCCTGGGTGGGGACGCCTCCCACCGCCCTCACAGCCGATTCTACGCCCCCGTACCCAGTGAGATCGTGCCGGTTGTGAGAAATCTTGTCCACAGGGCGCCGTGCTCGACGAGTGCGCGCCACGTCATGCCTCCCGGTCGAAGTCGACGGTTCCGTCGGACGCGATGTGTGCCGACGCACGACGGGCAGCCCAGCACTGATAGTTCACGGCGACGGGGTTGAGAGTCATGTGCGTGTCGGCGTGCTCGATGTGGCACTGGAGCACTGTCACGTCGCCCCCGAGCCCCATGGGGCCGATCCCGGTCTCGTTCAAGAGGTCGTAGAGCTCGTCCTCGAGCTGCGCGACGAGCGGATCCGGGTTGCGGGTCCCGACCGGCCGGGCGATCGCCTCCTTCGCAAGGTGCATCGCATAGTCGGCCGAGCCGCCGAGCCCGATCCCGACGATTCCGGGCGGGCACGGCTTGCCACCGGCGTCGACGATCGAGTCGAGCACGAAGCGCTTGATCCCCGCGACCCCGTCGGCGGGGAAGAGCATCTTCAGGAACGTCATGTTCTCCGAGCCCGAGCCCTTGGGGACGCACTTCACGTCGAGCCCGTCCCAGTCCGGCACGAAGTGCCAGTGAACGATCGGGACGCGGTAACCGACGTTCGCGCCCGTCGACTCGCGCGTCAGCGTGTGCACCGTGTTCGAGCGCAGCGGATGCTCCAGGGTCGCACGCTCGGTGCCCGTCTTCAGCGACGCCTGGATCCGCGCCGGGTGGAGCGGGAAGAGCTCTCCGACATGGCAGTAGTAGACCGGGATCCCGGTGTCCTGACACACGAGGTTCTTCTGCGCGTCGGCGATCTCGACGTTCCGGTGGATGGTCTCGAGGACTCGGATGCCCGTCACGGAGGTCTCCCGGTCCCTCGCGCGACCGAGCGCGTCGCGCAGATCCTGGGGGATGTCCTTGAGCGCCCAGACGTAGAGGTGCGCAGCGGCGTCCTCGACGACCTGGGAGAGATCGGTGGTCGTGATCGTCGTCATGCCTTCGCTTTCGTCGCGGCGTGCGTCCCGGCCCGACGGCCGAAAACGACGCACTCGAGGAGTGAGTTGCCCATCATTCTGTTCCTGCCGTGCGTGCCGCCGGCGATCTCGCCGCACGCGAAGACGCCGGCGAGCGTCGTCTCGGCGTTCGTGTCGATCACGAGACCGCCGTTCTGGTAGTGGAGGACGGGGTAGGTGAGGATCCGCTCCGTGAGCGGGTCGATGCCGCCGCCGCGGTAGCGGCGCAGCATGTACGGAAGCGAGATCACCGCGTCCTCTGGAGCGATGCGCGTCGTGTCGAGCCAGACAGCAGGGCGCCCGTCCTCGGTAAGGACACCCCGACCGGCCTCGATCTCGTCGAAGATCGCCTGCGAGACCTCGTCGCGCGGGCCGAGCGAGTCGGTGAACTCGTCGCCCTCCACATTCAGCAGCACCGCGCCGTATGCGCGCGTTGTCTCGGGGATCGAGTAGCCCTGCATCGTCGCGGGCCAGGCGCCGCCGTTCGGGTGGTACTGGAGCGCGTCGAGATCGCGGGTCTCGGCCCCCGCGTCCGCGGCGATGCGTGTCGTCTCGCCGGTCGCGTTCGGATGGTTCGTGGAGAACTCGCCGCGATTCTCGGCCTCGGCGAAGCACCGGCCGCCGGAGGCGAGCACGACCGTCGCCGTCTCGACCTCCGCGCGGGCTTCGGGGGTCTCGAACGAGGCCCTCCAGCCGGTCGAGATGGGCTCGAGGCAGGTCAGACGGTGATGCGCGAGGATCGCCCCGTCGCCGGCCCCGAACGAGTCGCGCAACGCCTTCGTGATCGCATGGCCGGTCCGGTCGCCCACCTGGAGAAGTCGCTTCCGGGAGGCCCCGCCACACCGCGCGAGCCGGTAGCCCCCGTTCTCGCGTGTGAACGCGCAGCTCTGCGCCTCGAGCCAGGCGATCGCGTCACGAGCATCCGAGGTGAGCACCTCGACAAGACGCGGGTCGGCGGTCGAGTGCGACGAGCGCATGACGTCCTCGGCGTGGAGTTCGGGGCTGTCGTCCTCACCGAAAGCGGCCTGGATGCCACCCTGCGCCTTCGCCGAGTTGCACGCCTGCAGCGTCGTCTTCGTCGCGACTGCGACCCGCGCCCCTGCGTGCCCGGCCGCCACGGCCGCGGCGAGCCCGGCCGCCCCGCTGCCGACCACGAGTACGTCGATGAGGGCGTCGCCCGCCACGGTCGAAATCCTAGCGGAACCGCGATTCGGCCTAATCCGAAGCATTAGCGCTTCTTATTCGATAGTGGAGACGTTAGACTTCCGCTCATGCCCACAATCGCCGACGTCATGCGCACCGAATTGATCGAGGTTGCGCCCGAGGACACACTCGGCGAGGTCGCCGAGCGGATGACCGCCGTCAACGTCGGCGCCGTGGTGGTGAAGGACTTCGGGCGCCTGATCGGCATCCTCACCGAGCGCGACATGCTCAAGGCGATGGCCGAACGCGTCCACACGAGCGAGGCACGAGTACGCCAGTGGATGACGGAGGAGCCGATCACGACGACGGCCGACATGGACGTTGACGAGGCCGCCCGACTCATGCTGGCAAACGGGTTTCGCCACCTGCCGGTCCTCGACGAGAGCGGTCAGGTCACGGGCGTCATCAGCCTGCGGCGTGTCGTTGCCGCGACGACCGCCGCGACCAAGACCGCCTGACGGAGGCGGTCGCCGTCAGCAGGCCGGGGCCGTGCCGCGCGTGAGCACGCGCGCTGCCTGCGTGACCGTCACGCGCACCCGTCGCAGGCGAGAGACCACCTTGGCGTCCTTCCGGAACTCGACCGCAAGGCGGCGCTCCGTCGATCTGGCCGACGTCCTCGCAAGCACGCACTCGGCGGGCGCCAGGCGGCCGCCGATCCACCCGGCCGTATAGAGGTACCGCAGCTCTGCGCGCGGGTACGGCGCGCGGGCGAGTGTCGCCCGCGTCCTGTGGATGGATCGGCACACAACTGGGACGAAGGACATCTGGCGCCTGCCGGGGTTGTTCGCCATCGTGGCAACTCCATTCAATCTCGAGGAAGGAGTCGCGATGTTCGACGAGTTGACCGAGGAGCTGCTCGATCTCCAGGCGAACGTCCGGGGATACGGGGCGGCAGTGTATGCCGTGAACGAAGACGTTCCGGGCTCTTCGAGCGGTCTGTGCTGCTCAGTCACCCTCTGCTGCTGCTGCTTGCTCCTCACCAGTGAATCCTGAGCCCCGATCCGTAGCTCTGGGTCGACGGCCGGCACTGAGCCCGTGGTGCCGACTCGTACCTGACGGGAGCAGGCTGCTCGTCGAGGAAGGAGGCACTGTCGTCACGTTGCAGGGACGGGCCGCTGAGACCCTGTTACCGCGGCTCCTTCCACTCCTGGACGGCACGAGGACGGTCGAGGAGCTGATCATCGAGCTGGGTTCCTCGGTCGCTCCCGCGATCGAGCAGGCTCTTTCGCTGCTCGACGAGCACCAGCTCCTTCGTGAGGGCACGCACTCACGCGAGAACGGACACGGAAGGACCGCGGCGGCGACCTACGCCGCCGCGGTCACGCGCCGCACCACGGAGGAAAGTGCGACTCGGGCGCTGCTCGACGCTCACGTGGCGGTGCTCGGCTCGGGTCGGTGCGCGAAGACGACCGCGAGCCAGCTCGAGGAGATCGGCATCGGCCGGGTGGACCTCCTCGCGCCGGCCGATGAGCCAGCTGCAGGGGCTCTCGTCGTCGCGGTACCGTCAGCGCGCGAGCTGCCCGAGCTCGAACGCGTCAACGAGCGTGCGCTCGAGCTCGGTACCGCGTGGCTCCAGGTACTGCCGTTCGACGGGCGACTCACGATCGTCGGACCTCTGTATCTCCCGAACGCGTCCGCCTGCCGGTGCTGCTTCGTCCTGCGTCGGGGCGCCTGCTCGGGCTACGAAGACGACTTCGAGCTCGTCGAGAGCCAGCCGTCGCGGGCGCTCTCACCGACACCGTTGACCACGATGGCCGCCGGGCTCGCCGCCAACGTCGTGCTCCGGTGGATGACGGCGAAGGACCCGACCCTTCCTGGTCGCTTCTATGCGCTGGAGTCGAGAACCATCCTGCGCCTCTCCTACGAGCATGTTCTCCGTGTCCCACGGTGCCCTGCTTGCGGGCCGGCCGCAAGCGCTGTGCCTTCACCGTGGTTCGAGGAGTCACCATGACGGCTACAGGTCTGCTCGAGCCGTTCACCCCTCTCTCGGAGGCGCTGCCGCGTCTCGAGGCCGCTGTGTCGCCCGTCACGGGAATCGTCACCGGATGCGTCACGTCGACGCACCTTCCCGACGAGTCCTCCCTCTCCACCTGCGCGTGTGAGCTCGCATCGTCGCGCCGCACGCTCGGTACCGACTCCGTCACCTTCGGAAGCGGTGCTCATCCGGATGCCCGTCGGGCGAGGGCGGCGGCTATCGGCGAAGCCCTGGAGCGTTACTCCGGCGCCTATCTGCCCGTCGACCGCCTCCAGCGAGCGACGGCGACGCAGCTCGGCGAGGGCGCAGTCGACCCGTCGCGCTTCGCGCTCTTCCATTCGTCGCAGTACTGCACACCGGGGTTTCCGTTCGTCCCATTCACTGCGGGCACCCCGACGACCTTCGTCGAAGGGACGGCTCTCGCGGATGGCTCGCCGGCATTTCTCCCTGCCGAGCTGGTCTACCTGAGCCGCCCGGATCTGAGAGCTGCACCGATCGGGTACGCGACGAGCAGCGGGCTCGCGTGCGGGCCGTCGTTCGCCGAAGCGACTCTCGGCGCCCTGTTCGAGCTCATCGAGCGTGACGCCGTGATGCTCGCGTGGAAGTGCCGTCTCACGTTGCCACTGCTCGATTGGTCGGGCGACAACACGCTGGCGACGATCGATCGCACGTACTTCGCGGCGACCGGGGGCCGGTTCAGCGTGATCGACGCGAGCCGCTTCCTCGAGATCCCCGTCGCGATCTCCGTCCTCCGTGGTCATCCGGGCTCCGGGGCTTCTCTGGCGGTAGGCGCTGCGGCCGCCGCCCACGTCGGTGATGCCTGGCTGAAGGCCGTCTCCGAGAGCTTTGGCGTCTACCGGTGGTTACGGCATCAGGCGCGAACCGGCGCCGGAGCGCCGGACGATCCGAGCAACGTCGAGTCGTTCGACGACCACATGCTGTTCTATGCGTCCCCGGAGCGTGCGGCCGCGGCCACATTCTTCGATGGGTCGGCCGACCGACGACCGACACGCGAGATCGGGCCCGTCGAGGGGTCGGCGCCGCGAACACAGATCGACTCACTCGTGTCGAAGCTCGCCCGCCTCGACATCGCGGCCTACGTCGTCGACGTCACGTCGCCGGACGTGCGTGAGCTCGGTCTCACCGTCACGCGCGTCATAGCACCCGAGCTGTGTGCTCTCGACGTCTCCCACCGCGCTCGCTTCCTCGGCGGCGAGCGCTTGACCACGGCCGCGTACGAGTTGGGCCTTCGGGCAACCCCCCTCGAGCTCGTCGACGTCAATCCGCTTCCGCACCCGTTCCCGTGAACGCCCCGAAGTGGCACCTTCGAGACGAGGGCCGACCGCGGCTGCCAAGCCGCGACAGTGATCAACGTCTGACGGTGCGACTGGCTTCGGTTGTCGGCGCCGATGCGGTTCAGACCCCGGACCCGAGCGAGGACTATCACGAGGCGTCGCGCATCGATCCCGGAGTCGTCGATCCGACGGTCGTGGGGGCTGCCCATCTCGACCGGAGCGTGGCCATGAAGCTGAGCGTCGCACGGTCGGTCAAGCGACATCCTCACCTTCCTGTTGTCGCGCTGCCGCTGGGTGACGCGGGAAACGCGACGCTCGCGCAGGTCCTCCGGACGCGCCGCTCGCGTCGCGCGTACGTGGAGGAGCCGTTGCGACTGAAGGAGCTCGCGACGCTTCTCGGTGCCGCCTACGGTGTCACGGGCGAGGTTCCCGGAACGACGCAGACGTTCCGCGCGGCCCCGTCGGGCGGCGCCCTCTACCCGTTGGAGCTCTACGTGGCCTGCCGCCTGGTCGAAGGTCTCGAGGCCGCTCTCTATCACTACGACCCGCTCCGCCACGCGCTCGAGCGGATGCACGAGCTGGGAACCGCCGAGCAAGCGGGCGAGCTCACGCCCTACCCTGCCCTGCTCGCGGAGTGCCAGGCGTTCGTCGTCGTCACAGCGACGTTCTGGCGGTCGCGGTTCAAGTACGGCGCGCGGGCGTATCGCTTTGCGCTGCTCGAGGCCGGACACGTGGCTCAGAGCTTCCTCCTCGCCGCCGAAGCGCTCGGCCTGGCCACGACGCCGATCGGCGGGTTCTTCGACCGGCGCGTCGACGATTTCGTCGGCGTCGACGGACTCTACGAGTCGTCGCTCTACCTTCTTCCGGTGGGCCGGCGAGCCGACACATGATGGTTCACACTGCCGCCCGCTTGACCGTCTGGCTCGGGATCGTTGTTGCCGCGCTCCTCACGGCGCCGAGTGTGCGGCCCGCCGATAGCACGCTCCGCCCGTTCGGTGAGGCGCTCACGGTGGGGTGTCTCACCGGCCTCGGCCTCTTCTTCGCCCTCGCGCGGCGGCGGTTACCGGACGGCATCCGAGCGATCCCGCGGCGCAAACTGGTCGCGCGAAGCTTCGTCCTGCTGGCGAGGTCGGCCCACGAAGAGGCAGTGTGGCGCGCGTTCGCGCTCGGTCTGCTCGCTGGCCCGTTCGGCCGCCTGACAGCGCTCGTGGTGAGCACGGCTCTCTTTGCCGGGGCGCACGTCCGGAGACAGGGTCGGTTCGCGGCTGTCCAGGTCGTTACGGGCGCGGTGTTCGGCCTGGTGTACCTGCTCACCGGCCGACTCCACGCGGCGATCGCAGCCCACGGCGTCTACAACGTCCTCATCGGAACCGCCACGCTTGCTCGGCCGGAGCTGTCCGTTTCGGACACTGGTAGCGAGCGAACGTGCCCCGTAGCATCCGTCGCGCCGCCTCGACGGAGGGTTCCGATCCCCCGAAGGAGCTCCAAACCGTTTGTGACCTCGATCGCGAGCCTCGAAGGCGTGGTTCGATCGTTCGGAGCCGTCCAGGCCCTGGACGGCATCGACCTCGAGCTGCGGCGCGGCGAGATCCTTGCCCTGCTCGGACCGAACGGTGCCGGCAAATCGACGGCGGTCTCGATCATGCTTGGCCTGCGACGCCCGGACGCGGGTAAGGCGCTGCTCTTCGGGCTCGATCCTCGAGACCCGGCCGCGCGCCTTCGCGTCGGCGCCGTGCTCCAGGACGTCAGTTTTCCGCCGGGTCTGCGAGTTCGCGAGACCGTTGGCCTCGTGCGGGCGCACTTCCCCAACGCCCCCTCGACGGAGGAAGTGCTGGACCGCCTCGCGCTCGCATCGCTTGCGGATCGCGACGCCGCGGGTCTCTCGGGCGGTCAGCGCCGCCGACTGGCAGTCGCGCTCGCACTCGCGGGGAACCCCGAAGCACTGTTTCTCGACGAGCCGACGGCCGGCATGGACGCGAGCGCCCGCCGCTCACTGCTGCGCGACATCGTCGACTTCGCCGCGCAGGGCGGCGCCGTGCTTCTCACGACCCAGCAGCTCGCCGAGGCCGAGGAGATCGCGACCCGCGTGGTGCTGCTCAGCGGCGGTCGGGTGACGCTCGACGGCACGGTGGGTGAGATGCGGGCGTGTGGCGGCGTCACGAGAGTGGCATTCCGTGCGTCTGCACTACCGGCGCTCGATGGCATCGTGTCCGCCGATTCTTACGACGACCGGCACGTCGTCTATGTGGAAGACGCCGATGCGTTCGTCGCAGGTCTCGTCCGCTCGGAGATCTCGTTCCGTGAGCTCGAGGTCGCTCCGTCCAGTCTCGAGGACGCTTTCGTCGCTCTGACGACGGTCGAGCCCGAATGAGACTCGCCCTGGCGTACGCGCAGGCGGAGACCCGTCAGCTTCTGCGGTTCCCGGGCTACTGGGTGCCGACCGTCGGGTTCTCCGGGTTGGCACTTCTGATCTTCGGACGCTATTTCGAGCGAGGCGAGCCGGAGCGTCTCCTCGCGGGCTTCGCTGCAACGGCTTTGCTCACAGTCGCCTTCTTTCAGTTCGGAGTAGGCATTGCATCGAGCCGAACGACGCCCTGGGAGTCGTTCCTACGGACGTTGCCCGTGAGCGTTGCCACGCGGATCGCGGGCCGTGTGCTCTCGGCCCTCGGGTTCGCCGCGACGACGGCCGGCGTCGTCGTGCTCGTGGCTACCACCATGTACGGAGCGTCGATGTCGGTGTTGCGGTTCGTCGCGCTGCTTCTCGGGCTGCTCGTCGGCAGCGTGCCGTTCGCCTTCCTCGGGATCGCATTCGGTTACTGGTTGTCCCCGAAGGCAGCCTTGCCAGTCGCGAACATGCTGTTCCTCCCACTCGCTGTCGGTGGGTCGTTGTGGACGCGGCCGACGGACGAGGTCCCGCGATCGGTCGATCTCGCTTCACAGTTCTTGCCTACGCGGAGCTGGGTCGAGGTGCTCGACTCGATCGCGACGGGCGACAGTCCACTCCCGCTGCACCACGTCGCCGCTCTCACCGCCTGGGGTGTGACGTTCTTCGCTCTCGCCTGGTGGGGCTTCCGCCGCGACGAGGGGGAGCGCTTCCGCTGAAGCGGCCTACCAGATCGAGCGCAGCAGCTCGGCCACCTCGTCCGCTGTCGCCGGACGCGGATTCGCCTTCGCACCGGGGCGCTCGACGATCGTCCTGGCCGCCTCGTCGAGCTCGCTCGCCGGCACGCCGTAGTCGCGCAGCCGACCGAAGCCGCCGAGCGCCGCGAGCTCCTCCACTCGCGTCGGTGCATCGTCGGTGCCGAGCGCCTCACCGAAGCGCCCGATCGCGTCGGGAACGACCTCCGCGTTGAAACGCAGCGCCACAGGCAGGCAGAGGGCGTTCATCGTGCCCTGCGGCTGTCCGTAACGGCCGCCGAGTGCCTGCGCCATCGCGTGGGCAAGACAGAGACCCGACTCGGCGAGCGCGAGCGCAGCGCGCATCGCCCCCTCGAGCATCCTCGTCCTGCCGTAGATCCCGCCCGGGTTGGCGGCGACGAGCGGCAGCGCGTGCCCGATCGCCGTCGCACCGGTATCCGCATGGCGCTCCGCTCGCGGCTTTCGCTCCGGGTGGTAGTACGCCTCGGCGCAGTGCGCGAGGGCATTCATGCTCGTGCCCACGGTCGCACCCACGGAGAGACCGAGCGTCAGCTCGGGGTCGTAGACGGCGGCGACGGGCGTCGCGCGGACGTCCATGCCACCTCCCTTCCTGCCTTCGGCGAGCAGCGTCCCGAAGTACGGCGTCCACTCGGCGCCGGCGTATGTCGTCGGCACCGCGACGATGCGAGGCAGCGGGTCGAAGCCCTGCCAGGCGAGCTCTGCGACGACGGCCTTGCACGTGTCGATCGCGCTTCCGCCGCCCAGGCCGATCAACCCGTCGGCGTCATGCTCCCGGGCGAGCGCTCCCGCGGCCTGCACGGTCTCGATCGGAGCGTGTGGCCCGACGCCGTCGAACGTCGCAACGCGATCGACCGATCTGGCCTGGGTCGCGCCGCGGGTTGTGGTCACGAGGACGGGCCGCGAGATGCCCGCCTCGGCGACAACCTCTCCCAGATCCCCGATCGCGCCCGCCCCGAACCGCGTGATCCGCGTGGGAGGCGAGGCGCTCAAATCGACTTCCCGTCGGGACGGCTTCCGCCCTTCGGCGTCGCAGCGGCCCGCTCGCGCGCGAACTCGACGAACGCCTGCGCCACCCGCGACTGGGCGCGACCGGTGCCGACGGCGATCGAGATCTCACGGCGTCCGTCCATGCCCTCGACCCTGGCCTCGGCGAGGGAGCCGGCCTCGAGCTCCGCCACGACCGCGGCGCGGGAGATGAACGTGACGCCGTATCCGGCCAGCACGGCACTCCGGACTGATTCCTGGAGGCCGAGCTCGAGGCGTACATCGAGCTCTCGCAAGCGGACACCGAGCCGGCGGAGCTCGTCCTCGACGATCCGCCGCACCCCGGCGCCCTCCTGCATGACGATGAGCGTCTCGGACGCGAGGTCGTGGACGTCGACCGTGCGCCCCGCGAACCGGTGGCCCGCGGGGCACACGAGCACGACCTCGTCCTCCGAGAACGGCTCGAATCGGACGGCCCGATGCCGTGGCGTCGCACCGACGATGCCGAGCTCCAGCCGCCGATCGGCGACGAGCTCGACGACGCTGCGCGTGTCGTGTACCTCGAGCACGACACGCACGGAGGGATGGTCGCGCTGGAACTCGCAGAGGAGCTGCGGCACGACGATCGCCGCCGGGCCAGTCGACGCGCCCAGCGACAGCGTGCCGACGAGATCTCCTGTTGCCTCCGTGAGCACCTCGTCCAGGATCTGACCTTCGAGCGCCAGGAGCCGCTGGGCACCGCGATACAACCGAAGTCCTGCCTCCGTCGGCTCGACGCGACGCCCTG
>JACDBY010000112.1 GCA_013694685.1 Actinomycetota bacterium | reverse complement strand
AGGCCGACCTGCTGATCGTCTCCGGCCGCGTCACCCACAAGATGGCGCCGCCGCTCCGCCAGGTCTACGACCAGATGCTCGAGCCCAAGTGGGTGATCGCGATGGGCGCCTGCGCCTCGTCCGGCGGAATGTTCAACAACTACACGATCCTTCAGGGAGTGGACAAGATCGTCCCGGTCGACATCCACGTGCCCGGCTGCCCGCCGCGACCCGAGGCGCTCATGGAGGGCATCGTCCGGCTCCACGAGAAGATCCGCGCCGGTGTCCCGCCCGCCTACGAGATTCGCGGGGTCGCAGAGTGAGCGGCGCGACCGGGGTCCCCGGTGTCGTCGAGACGGTCGAGGCGCACGGCGAGACGACGCTCGTCGTCGACCCGGCGCGCGTCGTCGAGGCGTGCACGCACCTACGCGACGTCGAGGGGTACAACGTGCTCGTCGACCTTTCCGGTGTGGACTACCTCGGCTGGGGCTCGAAGGAGGTCGCCGGCTACATCGGGACGCCTGCGGGCCGCGACCTGAACGCCGCCGGCTCGCAGGGCTTCGGCCGCGTGCCCGAAGCGAAGCCGAAACGATTCGCGGTCGTCTACCACCTCCTTCGCGTCTCGGACGAGCCCGGGCGCATGCGGGTCGAGGCCTGGCTCGCCGAGGGCGAGGAGATCGACTCGGTCGTCTCGGTCTGGCCGGTCGCCGACTGGAACGAGCGCGAGGCCTACGACCTCTACGGCATCGTCTTCCGCGGCCACCCGAACCTCGTCCGCATCCTGATGCCCGAGGACTGGGAGGGCCATCCGCTCCGCAAGGACTACCCGCTCGGCGGCGAGCCGGTGCGCTTCTCGGGAGAGATGTAGACGTGGCCGTCATGCCGGCGACCCAGATCTACGAGGGAACGCGGATCCCGTCCCCGTGCCCGACGATCCTCGAGCTCGACCCGACCGAGCATTCGCTCGAAGACATCCTCACGATCAACTTCGGGCCGAACCACCCCTCGACGCACGGCGTCCTCCGGCTGATCGTCGATCTCGACGGCGAGCGCGTCGCGGGGCTCAAGGCCGTCATCGGCTACCTCCACACCGGCTTCGAGAAGACGATGGAGTCGAAGACGTACTGGAAGGGGATCACGTACCCCGAGCGGATCGACTATCTCTCCTTCCAGGCGAACGAGCTCGTCTTCGTAATGGCGATCGAGAAGCTCCTCGTGCTCGAGACGCCCGAGAAGGCGACCTGGATGCGCATGTGCCTCTCGGAGCTGAACCGCATCCACTCGCATCTCGTCTGGCTCGGCACGTCGGCGCTCGAGATCGGCGCGATCTCGATGTTCTGGTACGCGTTCCGCGAGCGGGACCAGGTCCTCGATCTCTTCGAGATGGTCACCGGGGTCCGCATGCACAGCCGCTACTTCCAGGTCGGCGGACTCGCGGAGGACATCCCCGAGGGCTTCTATGCCGAGGCGCGCAAGCTCGCCCGGCACATGCCGCACGCGGTCGACGACTACGAGGGCCTGCTCGATCGGAACAAGATCTGGCTCGAGCGGACGAAGGGGATCGGTTTGCTCTCGGCCGACGACGCGCTCGCGCTCGGCCAGTCCGGGCCGATGCTGCGCGCTTCCGGCGTCGACTGGGATCTCCGCAAGTCGATGCCGTACCTCGCCTACGAGGAGGTCGACTTCGACGTTCCCGTCTACGCGTCGGGCGACGTCTACGACCGCTACAAGGTGCACATGGACGAGATGCGCGCCTCGGCGCGGATCGTCGGCCAGTGCGTGACCCGACTCGAGGAGCTTCGCGGCGAGCCCTGGATCGCCGACGACCGCAAGGTCGTGCTGCCGCCGCGCGAGGAGCTGCACACCTCGATGGAGTCGCTCATCCACCATTTCAAGATCGTCACCGAGGGCTACCTCGTCCCCGAGGGCGCCGTGTACGTGGCGATCGAGTCGGCCCGCGGCGAATGCGGCTGCTACCTCGTCTCGGACGGCGGCCCGAAGCCCTGGCGCGTCAAGTTCCGCGCCCCGAGCCTCGCGGCGCTGCAGGCGACCGCGACCTGCGTACGTGGGGCGGCCGTGGCCGACCTCGTCGCCGTGGCGGCGTCGCTCGACCCGGTCATGGGGGACGTCGACAGGTGATTGCCGCTTCGCGCCAATCACCTAGGAGCCTCGCGTGAGCCTGACGTTGTACGACGAGGTTCAGGCGATGCGGGAGATCTATCCCGAGCCGCTCTCGGCTGTGTTGCCCGCGCTTCGGCTCGCACAGGAACGGCACGGCGGCTGGCTCTCGGAGGAGGCGCTGCGCGAGGTCGCCGAGGCACTCGAGCTGACGCCTGCGTACTGCGACTCGATCGCATCGTTCTACGACATGCTCCACACGGAGCCCGTGGGGCGACACCTCGTCGAGGTGTGCACGAACATCTCGTGCGCGCTCTCTGGCGCCCAGGGCGTCGTCGAGGCGTTCGAGCGGGAGCTCGGGATCGCGATCGGTGAGACCACCGCGGACGGCGGCGTCACGCTCCGGGCGGTGGAGTGCCTCGGTGGTTGCGGCTGGGCGACCGTTGTCGCTGTGGACAACAGACACAAGCTGCACGTACGTCCTCACGACGTCGCCGGCATCGTCGGGGAGCTCGCCGAGTGAGCACTCCTGAGATCGTCTTCGCGGGAACGGATGGCGGTGGGCTCACGTCGCTCTCGGACTACGAGGCGGTCGGCGGCCTTGCCGCGCTGCGCAGGGCGCGCGGGATGAGCCCCGACGAGATCATCGCCGAGCTCAACGCCTCGAACCTCCGGGGCCGAGGAGGCGCCTTCTTCCCCACCGGCCGCAAGTGGAGCTTCGTGCCGAAGCCCGACCAAGTGCCGAAGCCGCACTACCTCGTGGTCAACGCCGACGAGTCGGAGCCGGGCACCTTCAAGGATCGCGAGATCATGCTCCGCGTTCCGCTTCGCTTTCTGGAGGGCTGCCTCATCGCCGCCCGCGCGATCGAGGCGAAGGAGGTCTACATCTACATCCGCGGGGAGTACGAGCGCGAGTACGAGGTGCTCGTCGACGCGCTCGAGCAGCTCCGGCAGGGCGAGCACCTCGGCGAGACGCGGATCGTCATCCATCGCGGCGCGGGCGCGTACATCTGCGGCGAGGAGACCGCGCTTCTCGAGTCGCTCGAGGGCAAGCGCGGGCAGCCTCGGACGAAGCCTCCGTTCCCGGCGATCGCCGGGCTCTACGCGTCGCCCACCGCCGTGAACAACGTCGAGTCGATTACGACCGTGCCTCCGATCATCGAGATGGGGGGCGCCGAGTATGCGAAAGTCGGCCCCGAGTCGTCGACCGGCACACGCGTCTTCTCCCTGTCCGGTAATGTTGCCCGACCTGGAAACTACGAGCTGCCGCATGGGTTCCCGCTGAAGGATCTAATCTACGAGGTCGGCGGCGGAGTTCCGGACGGCCGGACGCTGAAGGCGGTCATCCCGGGCGGCTCCTCGACGGCGATCCTCACCGCGGCCGAGATCGAGTCCCTGACGCTCGACTACGACACGCTCGCCGCTGCGGGCACGGCAATCGGCTCGGCGGGCGTCGTCGCGATCGACGACCGCTGCTGCATCGTCCAGCTGGGCGTACGCATCTCGCAGTTCTACGAGCACGAGTCGTGCGGCAAGTGCACGCCATGCCGGGTCGGCACCCGCTGGACGACGCAGATCCTCAAGCGGATCGAGTCGGGTGAGGGCACCCACGCCGATCTCGACCTGCTGATCGACGTCGGCGAGAAGGTCAACGGCACGTGTCTGTGCCCTCTCGGCGACACGGCGATGATCGCGATCGCGAGCTACGTCGCGAAGTTCCGCGAGGAGTTCCTCGTCCACGTCGAGGAGGGCGGCTGCCCCTTTCACGGCGCCTCGTCGCTCGAGGGCATCGTCGCCCCGACCGACGTCCACGCCGCGCACGAAGGCCCGGCCGAGATCCACCGCCCGTTGGAGGTAGTGGCGTGAGCCAGCCCGAAAGAGCACGTGTCCGACTGAAGTCGGACACGGAACGGGTCAAGGTCACGATCGACGATCGCGAGATCGAGGTCGCGAAGGGGACGGGCCTCGTCGAGACGGCGGCGGCGGCCGGGATCGAGATTCCCGTGTTCTGCTACGAGCCCCGGCTCGGGCCGGCGGTCGGCGCCTGCCGCATGTGCCTCGTCGAGGTCGAAGGGCTGCCGAAGCTCCAGGCCGGGTGCACGCTCGGCGCGCAGGAGGGGATGGTCGTGCGCACCGCGGCGACCTCAGCGCGGGCCGCGAAGGGTCAGGAGGGCACGCTCGAGTTCATCCTCGTCAACCATCCGCTCGACTGCCCGGTCTGCGACAAGGGCGGCGAGTGCCCGCTCCAGGATCTGACGTTCCGGTACGGGCCCGGCTCGACGCGGATGACCTTCTCGAAGATGACCTTCGACAAGCCGATCCCGGTCTCGCCGCTCGTGGCGCTCGACCGCGAGCGCTGCATCCTCTGCTACCGGTGCACGCGGTTCTCGAGCGACGTCGCCGAGGACAACCAGCTCATCGCGCGAAACCGCGGGGCGCACTCCGAGATCGCGACCTTCGCCGACGATCCGTACCGGGCACCGTTCTCGGGCAACGTGATCGAGCTCTGCCCCGTGGGCGCGCTGACCTCGACGCAGTACCGCTTCACCGCGCGACCGTGGGAGATCCAGGAGGTGCCCACCGTCTGCGGCCTCTGTCCCGTCGGCTGCAACATCCGGGCGACGACGCGCGAAGGTCGGGTCAGGCGCGTCCAGTCGCGCAATCATCCGGAGATCGACGGCGGATGGCTCTGCGACAAGGGTCGCTTTTCCTTCCCGCACCTCACGGCGGACGACCGCGTCCGCGAGCCGCTCGCTCGCGGACCGCACGGCCTCGCGCCGGTCGACTGGAATGAGGCGCTCGATCGCGCCGAGGAGCTCCTTCGCGCGGCCGACGGCAACGTCGTCACCGCACTCTCTGGGTCAGAGACGACCGAGCTCGCCTACGGCCTCGGGGTGCTCATGCGCCAGGGGCTCGGGGCGCACTCCGCGGTGCTGGCGGAGTCCACCTCGGCGGCCCTCGACGCGTTCCGTGCGCCGCTCTCGACGATCGGAGCGGCCGAGCTCGTGGTGGTCGTCGGCGACGACGACGTCGTCGACCGTGCACCCGCGGTCGACCTCTGGATCCGGCAGGCACGCCGCGCCGGCGCCGAGATCGTCACGATCGGCGGTCGCGGCACCGTGCCCGCCGACGCCGGGAATGCGAGCGAGACGCTCGCCGGGCTCGCGGAGCCCGAAAGCGACGTCGGGAAGCGTCTCCGCGCCTCCGAGCGCGCGGTGCT
>JACDBY010000101.1 GCA_013694685.1 Actinomycetota bacterium | reverse complement strand
CGAGGAGGAGGAATGCCGACAGGCGAATCCGCTCGATCACAGCGCCCGACATGATCGAGGCCGTCGTCCACGAGAAGAGGAGGAAGGCGAGGAAGAAGACGAGGCTGACGTGATCCTGGAGGTTCGGCCCCAAGCCCTCGCTCCAGGGAGCGGTGAGGCCGCAGAACCCCGGGAACGCGTCGGGCGAGTCGTGACCGGACTTCGGCCACCCCTCCTCCATGCAGCCGTAGATGTACCAACCGAAGTAGTAGAACGTCGGTGTCACGACGGCGATGGTGAGGATGTTCTTCATCGCCGTCGACATGATGTTCTTGCGGCGCGCGACCCCGGACTCGTACGCCATGAAGCCCACGTGGATCAGCCACATGACGACGACGGTCCAGAAGTAGAACTGCTCCGTCAGAACCTGCGAGTCGAGCTTGCTCGCGGTCTCGAGCGCCGTGATCCGCTCCTCGACGGTTTGCGCAACGACGAAAATCGACGAGATCATCCCACGCCCTCCTACGGCCGCTCCAGGGTGGGGGCACCCTACGAGACGGCGACGCGGGTTTCAAGTCGAGCCGCGCTGATCGGTCAGGTCTTCGTCAGCGTGCCGGTCTCGCGGTCGACGAGAAACACTTCGACTTTCGTCGGCGCTCCGTTCGGTCCGACGTCATAGAGCGAGACGGCCCAGTACGCGCGCGGCGGAATCCCGCGCTGGACGAGCCTGACCTGGGTCCTGTCCGGCTCGAAGCTCGCCCCCGTACGTGCGAGCTCGACGGCGCGGTCGGAGGAGATGCCGTCGTCGGACGACCCACATGCCCGGGCGGCGAGAAACGCGACTGCGAGGACCGCGACGATCAGAGCCAGCCGCCCGAGCGGCCGGTCCCTAGGATCCCGCGAGCGCTCGGTGCCTGTAGACGGCGTAGCCACGCAGGACGAGATAGCCCACGAAGTGGGTGAGGAAGACGAGCAGGAGCCAGAACGCCCACCGGGTGAAGTGGAGGTCGAGCCCGCGCAGCTCGACGACGGTCAGGTACAGCGCGAGCGCGAGCGTGAGCAGGAGGATCCACGGCGTGAACCCGAGCAGGAGAAAGACGATCACCCTCTCATCCTCTCATGGGACTCGCCTTGTCGGGGACTGGCCCCGGAGGGGCCTGTCCCCCGCGCGACGGGCGGTCGCGAACCGCCGGTCGATGCCGGTCGCACTGGGGTCAGTCCCCTCCGGGGACAGACCCCACATCTAGCTCCAGGGGTAGGGCGAGTTCGACACCGGGTGGAGGTCACCGGTGGCGAACCGCTCGTACCGGAACGGGAAGAGGAGGCTCGAGTGCTCGCCGAGCACCACGTTCGCGACCTCCTTGCCGACGCCGATCATCTTGTAGCCGTGGTTCGAGTCGAGGATCGCGTAGAGATTCGGTCGGAGGTAGTCGAAGATCGGGAAGTTGTCTGCCGTGAAGGAGCCGACGCCACCGGAGCGTGCATCCTTGTAGAGCGCACGACAGCCCTCGAAGCGCTTCAGCGCGTGTGACAGCGAGGCGCACCACATGTCTGGGAACCCGGGATCGACGTCCGTCGTCGACGGGTACGGATCGAGCTCGACGTCGCCGTCGACCGGGATCGGTGCCGCGCCGCCCTGCACGCCGTGGCGATCGCGCTTGAAGTAGTTGCCCCAGAGCTCGTCGGTCACGAGGCGCCCGTCGTCGGTGTAGAGCGGAGCATCGGTGTCGACGTGGATCACGGGGGGCGCGCCACCGTCCGCCGTCGCGAAGAAGCCCGGATCGACCTGGATCTCCCCTTCCTGGAGGTTCCAGTAGCGCCACATGGGCTGGTCGCTGACGACCTCCCCGGTCGGGGTCGTGACGTCGATGCGGTCGGGCAGCCCAAGGAGCGACCAGAACCGCTGTGCCCACGGGCCTGGCGCGACCACGACCTGCTCACCCACCGCGACACGACCGCGGCTCGTCTCCACCGCGGCGATCGAGCCGTCCGGACGATCCTCGAACCCGGTCACCTCGACCTCGCCGAGGAGGCGGACACCCTCCTGCTCGCACTTGCCGACGAGCCCTCGCACCGACTCGAGATTGAACGCAAAGCCGCCCTGATGCTCGTGCAGGCACACCGTCACGCCCTTGGCACGCCAGTCGGGGAAGAGCGCCTTCATGTGCGCGTCGACCTCCGCCTCGCCGACGACGATCTCCGAGCGGTACCCGATCCGCTCGTGGCGCTCGTGCACCGAGACGAGGTCGGCTTCCTGCGCCTTCGGTCCGACCGCGACGTAGCCGACCGGGTTATAGTGGTACGCCGCGGGATCCGACTCCCAGACCTCGACGCAGGCCTGCATCAGCTCGCTCATCGCCGGCTGGAAGTAGTTGTTGCGGACGACACCGCACGCGATCCCGGTTGCTCCCGCCCCCGGTTCCGACTTCTCGAGCACGACGATGTCCTGTCCGCTCCCGAGCGACCGCTCGCGGAGGGCGACCGCCAGGTGGTACGCGGTCGAGAGGCCGTGCATCCCGGCGCCGATCACGATGTAGGGCGCGGCTGCGAGGTGGTCCATCGTCGTCGGCTCCTCCGCTCAGGCTTGCCTCAGAGGCAATGCCGTGTCACAATCGGCCACATAAGCTAGCATGCCGCCCGTCCGTCGACAAGGAGCCCGTCGTGTCGCCGCCGTCTCGCGCGCTCTGGCCGTGATGGACGCACTGGCGGTTGCCGGCGAGCTCGGGACCAACGAGCTGGCGCGACGGACCGGCGTCAACGCGAGCACGGTCTCGCGGTTGCTTGCGACGCTAGCGGCAGACGGATACGTCGACCAGTCCCGGAATGGCCGGTACCGGCTGGGGATCAGGCTCGTGCAGCTCGGCAATGCCGTGATCGACCACCTCGACCTGCGAGAGCTGGCGCAACCGCTGCTCCAGGATCTCGTCGAGCGGGTGGGGGAGACCGCCACGCTCTCCGTGGAGAGCGAGCACGAGGCGGTCACGGTCGACTTCGGGCGGAGTCCCTCGTCGGTGCAGGGCGTCGCCCAGATCGGCCGGCCGAGCGTCGCGCACGCGACCGCGACGGGGAAGGTGATGCTCGCCTTCGGCCACGCGACACCGCCACCTGGCCCACTCCGGCGCTACACGACCCGGACGATCGTCGACCCGCGGCTCCTGGCGCGAGTGATCGACAAGGTGCGGCTCGCCGGGTGGGCAGACGCAGTCGGCGAGCGCGAAGAGGATCTGGCCGCCCTGGCCGCCCCCGTGCGGGGGAGCCGAGGGGAGCTCGCCGCGATCGTGGGAATCCAGGGCCCGACCGCGCGGCTCGACGCGACGACACGCGCCAGGGCGCTGGAGCCTCTCCTGGCCGCCGCCGCGGAGCTCTCGTGTCGGCTTGGATTCGTCGCCGAGTGAGCTGTGCCAGACAGCGGATCAGCGCGTCATGACGGCAGCCAGACGAGGCAGGTTGCCTCGGCTCGGATGCGGCGCAGCGCTTTGCGAAGCTTCCGTGGCCGGATGCGCTCTGGATCGGGGCCGACGACGAGCAGACCGGGCGAGCGGTCGGCGACGAGCTCGAGCAGCGCCTCGACCGGCCGGGGCGACCGGAGCCGGATCCGTTCGACGACGACGCCGAGGGAGTGGGCGAGGTCGGCCGGGGCGCGCAGGGATTCCTCGACGTCGGGTGGCACGATCGTGTCGTACCCGAGCACCAGACCGCACGGCGCGAGGCTCGACTCGACGGCGTTGACGACCACGAGCGGCTGGCCGCTCTCGACCGCGGCGTCGACGGCGACGGTCGCCGCCTCGGCCGTCAGAGGCGCCTCGAGCGTCGCCAGCACCACGGGTCTGGCAACCGTGCCCACGGCGTGGGTCCGGGTGACGTGCGAGGAGCGATTCCGCAGCGACGGTGTCATTCCGGGTGGAGCTCCCAGCGGGGCGCCTCGCCCGCGGCCCGCCTGACCCGCCGCCGCCAGAACGGCATGTAGAGGAACATCCACGCCGCCGCGACGATCAGCGCGAGGAAGACGAAGGCGCTCGAGACGAAGAGGACGAGCGGGGCGAACACCACAAGGACGACGAGACCGAAACCGAGGATCTCGAGCTTCAGGAGCCGCATCCGGCGCCGACGGCCGGCGTAGGCGTCGGCCGGGATCTGGGTCGTGTTCCAGCGCCGCTCACAGGTGTCGCAGACCCAGGTCTCACCGTAAGCCACGCTCTCGGTCTCACCGCACTCGCAGGTGATCCGGATCGACGGAGCCTGTGCCACCCGGCGAGTCTACGCCGCCCCGTGACAAGAATGGTTGCCGCTGTGGCAACACCATTGCTCGAGGCGTTGATTCCGTCTCTCGACATTGTTATACGTCGCACGTGCGCGCGGTCTCGCGCGAGTCTCCCCGGGAGGTCGATGGTGGCTGAAGCAGTCGTCGAGGAACGTCAGCTCCTCAAGCAACTCCGCTGGTACGACGGGTTCGTCATCTCCCTGGCGACGCCGGGGTTCTTGCTCGGCTCGCTCGGCTACTCCGTGGGCGATCTCGGCGGCTGGGGATCGGTTCTCCTCTGGGGGATCTCCGCCGCGCTCGCGTTCTTCATCATGACCCTCTACAGCGAGATGGCCGCGATGTTCCCGGACAAGCCGGGCGGCTTCCCGCTCTACGCGCACGAGGGTTGGCGCAAGCACCTCGCCCTCGTCGGTCCGGTCGCGACCTTCGGGTACTGGCTCGGCTGGTCGGTCGTGCTGTCGTTCCTCGGGATCTTCATCGGTCAGATCGTGCAGGGCGCCTGGTTCCCGGGGGAGCCTGCCGGGACGCCCATCGATCCCGACAACAACTACTTCAAGCTGCTCGACGTCGGGGTCGGCCTGCCGCACCTGATCGCCGCGGGACTGATCATCGGTGTCTGGCTCTTCAACGTCAACGGCGTACGCGTGGGTGTGCGCTTCGGCTACCTCGCCGGCGCGCTCCTGATGATCCCGCTCTTCTGCTTCATGCTGCTGCCGTTCCTCAACGGTGACTTCTCGAGCTCGAACCTCACCTGGGGCTCGCTCGACGGCACGGCCGGCGCCGGTGACGAGGCGACCTCGCTCTCGACGTGGGAGGTGATCCGCCTCTCCATCGTCTGGCTGTGGATCATGTCCTGGTCGTCGTGGGGCGTCGACACGTGTGCGACGTTTGCGCCCGAGTACAAGGACACGGTCAACGACACCCGGCTCGCACTCCGCTCGGCGTGCATCTTCACGTTCGTCGTCTACATCCTCCTGCCGCTCGGGCTGGTGGGCGGTGTCGGTGAGGAGACGGTGGGGGCGTTCGACTACGTGGGCGCGCTCAACCAGCTGACCGGCTCGGAAGGGTTGACCGACTTCTTTGTGGTCGTCATCTGCGCCAGCTTCATCATCTCGATGAATACCGCGACCGCCGATGGCGGTCGAGCGCTCTACGGGATCGCCCGCGATCACATGACGATCAAGGAGCTGTACCACCTGAACCAGCACCACGTGCCCGCGCGGGCGATGACGATCGACATGGTGCTGAACCTGTGCTTCGTCTTCCTGATCGGGAACCTGTTCGGCGTCCTCGCCGCCAGCAACATCGGCTACGTGCTCGCCCACTTCTTCGCGATCACGGGCTTCATTCTCCTGCGCCGTGACCGTCCCAACTGGCCGCGCCCGATCCATCTGGGCGCGGTCTGGGTGCCGATCGCCTATGTCCTCGCGGCGATCGTCGCCGTGTTCACCGTGATCGGGGTGGGCTGGTTCCAGACCTCGGCGGGTGGTTACGGCGGCACGAAGGAGAAGGTGATCGGGTTCTCGGTGCTCGCGATCTCGATCTTGCTCTTCTTCTACCGCCGGCTCGTCCAGGACAGGCAGCCGGTCAGGCTGCGCGAGGATGCCCCGACGATGCCGGACGCGCGCCAGCAGGCACTGTTCGACGAGGCGACCCGACCCGTCGCGTAAGCAAGGGGACTGGCCCCCGGATGGGGCCTGTCCCCCGTGCGCCCGCGAGGCCCTCGTGGACGGCGGCGTCCGTCGCAGGGGTCAGTCCCCTTCGGGGACAGACCCCCCGTCCAGATGGGTTGCTACGGTCGGCGAGTGCAGCAGTACCTCGACCTCCTCCAGCGGGTGCTCGACGATGGGAGCGCGAAGGACGATCGGACGGGAACGGGGACGGTCTCGCGCTTCGGCGAGCAGCTTCGGTTCGACCTTGCCGCCGGATTCCCGCTCGTCACGACCAAGAAGGTGCACATCCGCTCCGTCGTCGTGGAGCTTCTGTGGTTCATCCGTGGCGAGACGAACGTGCGCTGGCTCCAAGAGCACGGCGTCACGATCTGGGACGAGTGGGCCGACGAGAACGGCGAGCTCGGGCCTGTGTACGGGCATCAATGGCGGTCGTGGCCGCTCCCGAACGGTGGGCACGTCGACCAGCTGCAAGGAGTGATCGAGCAGATCCGCCGCGATCCCGACTCCCGTCGTCACGTCATCAGTGCCTGGAATGTCGCCGACCTGCCGGCGATGGCGCTCGCTCCATGTCACGCGCTCTTCCAGTTCTACGTCGCCGACGGACGGCTCTCGTGCCAGCTCTACCAGCGCTCGGCCGA
>JACDBY010000097.1 GCA_013694685.1 Actinomycetota bacterium | reverse complement strand
TGCGTCACCGGCTGATGGTCGTGCCGCCCGACTTCCACGACGAACAGCGCCTGCTGACCCACAAGCTTCGGATCTCCGGCTGCGACGTCGACATCGAGCGCTCGTACGACACCTTCGGGAACGTGGTTCTCGATCTCGGCCTGGAGCACGTCGAGCGCGACGTCACGTTCACCACCTGGGCCGTGGTCGAGCGGGAGTCCGCCGTCGACGGGAGGGATACGCCCGATGCGATCTCGTCCGACCAGCGTTTCTGCGATCCCTCCCGCCTGACCCGGCCGGATGAAGCGCTGTGCGCGGTGGCGGCTGAGCTTCAGAAGACGGGTGCGCGGGGCGTGGAACTCGCCGAGCAGATCTCGAGCCGCGTGTACGACCACTTCGAGTACCGCTGGGGCCTCACGGAGGTGACGACGACCGCGGCGGAGGCGTGGGCGGCCGGCGTCGGTGTCTGTCAGGACTACGCGCACTGCATGCTGACCCTCTGCCGCCTCTGCGAGCTCCCTGCCCGCTACGTCTCGGGTCATGTGCTTGGCGACGGCGGCTCGCATGCCTGGGTCGAGGTGCTGGTTCGGCACCCGCAGGACGAGGGAGCGCTGCAGGCGGTGCCGATCGACCCGACCCACGATCGCCACGCGACCCTCAGGTACCTCACGGTCGCGGTCGGCCGCGACTACTGCGACGTACCTCCGACCTCGGGCACCTTCGACGCGCCCTATGGCGGGACGCTGACGACGCAGAAGCGCGCGGCCGTCACCCGGGTCGACTACGTGCGACCGCCGCGGCGCCGGCGTCCTGGCCCGGTGCGAACCGCCTGATTGACGTCAGCCCTGCGCAATCGAGGTCAGGCGAGAACGAGCGCGGCCTCGTCGAGGCGGATGCCCTTGGCAGCGGGTGGCGACTCGAGCGCACGCATGTCGTCCTTCAGGAGCAGGAGCGCCGCGTCCCGAGCGTAGTCCGAGGCGGGGCAGGCCACCGCATCCGCGAGATCGCGTGCGCCCCGGACGGCGAGCCCGGAGCGGGCCAGTCGGAAAGCGAGAATTTGATCGGCGTCCACGTGCAAGCTCCCTCGGGATGTGAGCAGCTCTAGCGCCGGTCGATGCTCGCGCTCTCGGCGTCGCTCGTGCGGCTCGTCCGCAGGAGCGCCTCCAGCCCGGGCAGGTGCCGGGCACAGAGCGCCGGGAGGCCGGCGTGCTCGACCTCGTAGACGATCGTGGGGATCCGGCGGTCGGAGAGCCAGTCGTCGAACGCCCCCGGGCACGGTCCGCCGACGTCGTCGACGATCGGCAGGTCGGCCGACCGGCTCAGCGACTCGACGACCCCTGCCGGCACGTCATCGCGCGGCAAGAGCAGCTCGAGCGGGCTGTGGACGTCGACCACGAGCGGCGGCCGGAGCCGGTCGACGAGCTCCATCAGCGCGCGGGTCTCGGGCTCCGAGGCCGCGTGCTGGCCGGGTGAAGAGAGATTCGTGCGGTTCTCGACGATCCGACGCTCGTCCGAGATCCCGGGTGGGTAGGTGAACGAGTCGTCCGGCAGCCAGGTCGCGGAGGGAAAGTTGCGATTCAGGTCGACACCGGCCGCATTCTGACGCGTCCCGTTCAGGAGCCCGTCGGGATTTGCGACAGGGACGACCGCCCATCGTGTCTCGTGGCCCGTGACCCGCTCGAGCAGGCGCCGGACGAGCAGAGCGGTCGCCCCCTCCTCGCCATGCTGCGCCGCGACGAGGAGACCGTCGACCGGACCGTCGACCGCCGGCAGAAAGACACGTAGCGCCGAGCCGTCTCCCGAGCGGCCGTACGCTTCCACCCGCCAGCCCTCGAGGAGGTTCCCGGTCACGAGCTCCTACCGTAACCATCCGTGAAAGGTCCTCGGAGTAGTGTCCGATCTTCATCCGCGATCGAGGAGGTCGACGTGAAGGTCGTGCACTGTCCGTGTGGGAAGGACGTCGAGGGCGAGACCGACGACGAGCTCGTGACGAACGTCGAGGCGCACGTCGTCGAGGATCATCCGGACATGGTGGGTAAGTACTCGCGCGAGCAGATTCTGGAGATGGCGCACGAGCACTGAGCCGGGCTCGAACCCGGGCTCGAAGCCCGGCCGGGCACCGCCCACAGACCGTGGCCATACCCCCGTTGGGGGGCGTGAAAGCTCCCTGAGACGGGTGAGCGAGCGCAGGGCGGATCCCTCCGATAGGCCTTGCACATGTCGTGCGGCTCCGTGAAAGATCCGCTGCCGGGTGGGGGACGACGCCTCGACGCGCGTCGGCCGGCATGCGAAAACGGCGAGCCCCTCGCAGACTAGAACGTGGGCGCCGCCTGGGGTGAGGAGTCGGGGCACGACGTCTCGGCGAGCGGGCCGGAAGATCCTCGTCTGGCTCGGGTCGAGGCGCTCGAGGCGCAGGTGCGCGAGCTCGACGCGCAGCTGCGCGCGCGCTCCGGCACGGGGGAGACCCCCGCAGGGAGTCGGGCTCTCTCGGATCGCCTGACGGACCGTGTCGAGGTTCTCGCGCAGCGCGTCGACACGCTGTCGGATACGGCGAGGGCCGCATCCTCCGGGCTCGTCGCCCGGGAGCGGGAGCTTGCCGCGATCCGCCGCGAGGTGGCCGACGTGCAGGGCCGGGTCGACGCGGCGGTCGCCGACTTCCACCGGCGTATCGATCGCGGGCCGGTCGAGGCGCTCCAGCGCACGGTCACCGGGCTCGTCGACGACGTGAAGGCGCTCCGGCAGTCCCAGGAGGCGCTCGTGGGCCGACTCGACTCGCTCTCGAGTACCGCCGAGGCTGCGCGAGCTGGCATCACGGCACACGAGCGGGCGCTGGGCGAGCTCTCGACCGAGCTCGAGACCGGCAGTACCAAGCTCGATTCGGTCGTCGTCGCGGTGCGACAGGCGATCGAGTCCCTCCTGGCACAGGTCGAGGCGGGCAACGCGCACGCGACGGGCCCGGGACCGGGCGAGTCGCCGACGCTGGTCGACGCCGTCGCAGCCAGGGTGGACTCTCTCGCGGCCGACCTGGAATCGTCGACGAGCGCGTTCGCGGGGCGGGAGCGCGCTCTTGCCGAGAGCCAGCTTCGACTGGAGATGAGGCTGGACGCGCTGGCCGAGAGGCTTGTCGGAGGCGACGCGCGACCGCGCCTCGTTACCTGGGGTCAGCGCGTCCCCGAGACCGACGACCACCCCCACGAGCACGAACGAGACGGGATCCCACGAGCCGAGAACCTGCCTAGGGCCGGAGCTCCGACGGGTCAAGCGTCACCGGGGGATTCGAGTCTCGCAGGCAGCGACAGCAGAGACCCGATCGTCAGCTTCGGAGGGGGAACATGAAGATCCAGTGGAGCTCCTCGTCGTCCTTCTCCTCCCGCTGCTCGCGCTTGCAGCCGTCGTCGGGGTGGAGGTGCAGGATCGCCGCGGCGACGCGAGCGAAGCGCAGAACGCGCGGCGACTCGTCGAGCTCGTCGGGACGGGGAACGACCTCCGCGACGGTGTCCAGCTCCAGGTCGCCCTCGCCGCACTCCCACAGACGAACGACATCGCGCGCCGCCTTCGGACGGCCCAGCTCGAGACCGAAGCCGACATCCGGACGCTGAACATGGCGCTCGCAGGCTTCGACCTCGCAAGCTACGGACCGGGCTTCGCCGCGGCGATCGAGAGCGTGGAGACCGCCCTCCGGAACTACGAGGCTGCCTCACCGAAAGCCCGAACCGACGGGGAGCTGGCGGGCGCGTTGACGAACGCCCTCGTGGACGACCTCGGCTCGGCCGCAGCCAGGACGATCACGAACGACGGTGAGCTCGCGCGGTCGGCCCTCGGCTACACCTCGCTGCTCGTCGCCAACGAGCGGCGCGCCGACCTCTTCCACCGGATCACCCAGGCCGTGGCCGGGGGCCCGGTCACGAGAGAGTCCCTACGAGGGATCACCGGTCAGCAGGCCGAGGAGGAGGTTGCGCTGGAGATCTTCAGGACGACGGCCTCGTCCGGGCAGCGCGCCGATCTCGCAGACGTCTCGCAGGACCGCACCGCCGCGACGGCGAAGGCTGCGATCGACTCCGTCGAAGAGACGGCGGTCGGCAGCCCGCTCGCGGTGGACACGACGACATTCGTCCCGGCGATGGAGCGGAGGATCCGTCTCCTGGAGTCGTTCACCCGCTCGGTCGGGAGAGACATCGAGCGAGTGGCGGCGGGCAAGCGCGACGCCGCCGAGCGGTCAGCGCTCCTCTACCTGGCGATCGGGATCGCCGCGATCGTCGTCGCCTTCGGCCTGGCCGTCGTCTTCCTGATCAGCATCGTTCGCCGCCTGAACCAGCTCGCGGCGGGCGCTCACTACTTCGCCGAGCGGCAGCTCCCCGCGATCGTCGCGAGCCTGCGCGACCCGAAGGCGACAGAGGGCGTGATCGGCGAGAGCATCCTGCTCGAGCGGCTCGGGAGCGACGAGATCGGAGAGGTCGGTCGCGCCTTCAACTCCGTCCAGAGCACGTTCGCCGGCGTGGCGAAGGATCACGCCGAGCTCCTCCGGAAAGGGATCGGCGACATCTTCGTCAAGCTCGCGCGCCGCAACCAGAGCCTCGTCGAGCGGCAGATCGAGCTCCTCGACGAGCTGGAGTCGGCGGAGAAGGACCCCGACGTCCTGGAGAACCTCTTCAAGCTCGACCATCTGGCGACGCGCGTCCGGCGAAACGCCGAGAGCCTCCTCGTGCTCGCCGGCTCCGAGCCCTCCCGCAGGTGGAGCGACCCCGTCCCTCTCGACGAGCTCCTCCAGGGAGCGATGTCCGAGATCGAGGACTATCGCCGGATCCAGGTCGCGAGCGGCAGCGTGGGGAACACCGTCGAGGTCGTCGGTGCTGCATCCCTCGACATCGCACACCTCTTCGCCGAGCTGCTCGACAACGCCGTGCGCTTCTCGCCACCCGACACGGCGGTCGAGGTGCTCGTCCGGCGCCGCGAAGAGACCTGCATGGTCTACGTCAGCGACACCGGCATGGGGATGAGCGACGAGCAGCTGGAGGAGGCGAACGAGCTTCTCGCCAACCCGCCCGAACCGGGCCTCGACCTCTCGCGAACGCTCGGCCTCTACGTCGCCGGCCGCCTCGCCGCACGTCACGGCGTCACCGTCCGGCTGGCGCGGTCGGCCTACGACGGCATCGTCGCCTCCGTGTCGCTGCCACCCGAGCTCGTCATGGACGTCCCCGTGCGAGAGCCGCGGCCTGTGGCGGCCGCGGGCACGAACGGCCATGGCGATGGCGTGGAAGTACAGGAGCCACCCGCAGTCGTCGCGAGCGCAGAGCCTCACCCGAACGGCGAGGCAGCGCTCGTGGCGGGGGCGCTTCCCCAGCGCGTGCAAGCGATTCTCGAGCCCCGACCCGTGGAGCCCGCCCCGGTCGAGGCGATGGGCGAGCGGACGCTCGGCGCCGCTCCCTCGACACGGACGCCCGACGAGCGGAGGCACCACCTCTCGAGCTTCCTGCGGCGGCTCGACGAGGGCCGGGCGTCCGAGACGCCGGAACCCGGCGTCGCCGAGGAGCAGGCGTCGTGAACGGCAGCGGCGACGCGCGGGAGTTCGGCTGGCTCGTAGCTCGTTTTGTCGAGTCGACGGCCGGAGTCTCCGATGCTCTCGTCCTCTCGGCCGATGGCTTGCCCATGGCCGTCTCGCCCGGTCTCGCACCCGACCTGGCCGACCGCCTGGCGGCGGTGGCCGCGGGCCTCGTGGGTCTCGCGAACGGGGCGGCGGTGCCGTTCCGCGCCGGTCGAGTGACCCAGGTCGTCGTCGAGCTCGAGAACGCCTTCATCTTCGTGACCGGCGTCAGCGAGGGATCGAGCCTCGCCGTCCTCGCGAAGGCGGACTGCGATCCCGGTCTCGTCGCCTACGAGATGGGTGCGCTCGTCCACCGCGCCGCCTCGATGCTCACACCTGCCCTGCGGACGGAGCTCCACACCTCCCTCTCGCGATGAGCGCGCGACCGAGCGACGAGAATCCGGGCAAGGGACGGCGCTTCGTCCGGCCCTACGCCCTGACGGGCGGACGGGCGCGCTCGGAGAGGGCCAACCTGAGCCTCGAGACGCTGATCCTCTCCAACGCGAACGGGTCGGCAGCAGCGTCGGAGCTTCCACCCGAGCGGCGCCAGGTGATCCGCCTCTGCGCAACGGCGATCTCCGTGGCAGAGCTCTCGGCGCTCCTGGACGTCCCGATCGGCGTCGCCCGCGTCCTCGCGAGCGACATGCACGCCGACGGCTACCTCGACGCGCACGAGCCGATGCCCGAGGGCACGGACCTGACGTCGGTACTGGAAAGGGTGCTGGATGGCCTACGAGTTCTCTAGACCGTTGGCGCCCATCGAGGCCTCTCCCGTCGCCGAGCTGGACGCCGGATCGTTGCCGTCGCGCCTGCCGAGGCGCAAGGAGACGGCGCTCCTCCCTGTCAAGATCGTGGTCGCGGGCGGATTCGGCGTGGGCAAGACGACATTCGTCGGTGCGATCTCCGAGATCACGCCTCTCACGACCGAGGCTGCGGTCACGGCCGTGAGCGCCGGTCTCGACGACGTCCAGTTCGTCCAGGGGAAGGAGACGACCACCGTCGCGATCGACTTCGGCCGCGTGACGCTCGACCAGAGCCTCGTGCTCTACCTCTTCGGCGCGCCGGGCCAGAACCGGTTCCTGTTCCTCTGGGACGAGCTCGTGACGGGAGCGATCGGCGCCGTCGTCCTCGTCGACACGCGTCGCCTTGCCGACTCGTTCCTTGCGGTCGACTACTTCGAGCGGGCCCGGATCCCGTTCATCGTCGCCGTCAACTGCTTCGACGGCGTTGTCCTGCACGAGCCGGAGGCCGTTCGCCGTGCACTCGCCGTGCCGGACGAGGTTCCCTTGATCCATCTCGACGCGCGCGAGCGCGAGGGCACGAAGGGTGCCCTCGTCGAGGTCACAAAGCACGCCCTCTCACGGGCGCGTGCCCACTAGTGCAACGTCGCGTTCCGGGGCACTAGGTGCCGGACAGGTCCGGCACCTACCGGTTTGCCGTGAGACGTTAGGAGATGACGCACTAACGCGCCCCTATGCCGCCCCATCGCTGTCGGGTGTCGAGTCGTTCTCGATCACGTCCCGCCTACTGCCGCCGGTCTCATGGTCGCTCTCCTGCGACCCGTACTGGCCGCCGTGGTCGTTCCCGGGCTGCTGCTCGCTTCGCTCGTCCGCGTCGAGGTCGCCACCGGTCTCGTCTCGTTTCCGCTCGGACATCGGTCCTCCGTTGCCGCACGTCCCGTCGAGCAGGGGCATACCCGTCCGCCGTGGCGGCGAACGTCGGGCGGCTCGCACTGATAGGCCTGCCGCATGAGCCGGCGACGCGGAGGCCTGGCTGCGCTGGGAGCGATGCTCTGTGTCGCTGCTGCGACGAACGCTTCGGCTGCACCCGGCTGTCCGGCGACGAGCCCAGACGGGTTCGGCCCCTTCGGTCGCGGCTCGCCACCCGCGCGCGCGAGCATCGGCAAGGGTCACGTCCTTGCCGGCGTCGTCCTCTCGGCCATCGGCTGCGTCCCGCTCGGTGGGGCGCGCGTCGAGCTCTGGCAGGCGAACGTAAAGGGTCGCTACGTCCGCGCGCTCAGCGCCACCGTCACCACCGACCGGAGCGGACGCTTCCGCTTCGAGGGTCCTCACCCGGCCTCGTACGAGGGCCGCGCGCCGCACATCCACCTGCGGATCGTGGGTCGTGGCTACGAGAATCCTCCTCTCGCGGTACGAGCCGGCGCGCGGCGCACGGCGTGGCTCGGTACGGCTCGTGCTTGTCCCGGCCGCCGTCTGAGCAACCGGCTTGGCGAGGGACTCAGGCGGTTGGGCCGCTGCTGACCAAATGCTCGGAACGAAACGCGGACAGATGGCAGGCGTCGCCTACCTGTCTCCGGCAAGCGCCGCTTCGCTCAGCCGGAACGCCATGCGCAGGGTTGTCCCCGGGTCGCCGGTGTCGATCTCGAGTGCGTGCGTCAGCCCCGTGATGAGCACCAGGCCGCGGCCTCGTTGGTCGTCCTCGAAAACGGCGGGCAGCCATTCCCCAGTGTCCTGTACCTCGATCAGCACGACGCCGGCAGAGATGCGTCCGCGGACTAGGACTGCATCGCGCGCTTTCGAGTGATCGAAGGCATTGGCTAACGCCTCATGCGTCGCAAGCACGATGGCGGCCCTCGCGTCCTCGCCGAGGGCTCCCCGGACGAGCCACTGATCGAGCGCGGCACGGAGATCCGAGAGACGTGTCGACCAGCTCGGAACCGACATCGAGAATGGCCGAGCCGACTCCGTGTGCTCTCTCTTTCCGATTGGCTCTCCACCCTGGCAACGGTCAGTTACAGCTCGCCCTTCGGGATCGCACACGTGTGAGAACTACAAACCTCCCGTCGACGATCTGGGCGAAGCTGGCGTCAGGGCGTCCTCTCGGGTGCTCACACAGGTGAGGACTTCCAGGAGCCCGCTGACTTCCAGTGTCTTTCGTACCGCGGGCCCGGTTCCCAGCTGCAAGACGAAGCGATTGTCAGCCTCTCGCGCGTGCCTGTCCGCATTGACGAGGCTGTGGAGGAAGCTCGAGTCGATGAAGCGCGCGTCCGTGACATCGACGACGACCAAGGGGTTCTCGAGCGTCAGCTCGCGCAGGAGAGTCTCGAGCTCGTCGGCCGTCAGACGGTCATGGTCGCCGTGGAGTTCGACGACGGCGACACCGTCCACAGGGGCGGTCACCACGATGTCTTCCAACACGGAGTGCGGGGTAGGGTCGCCGCTCATGCCGCTGCGACTGCTCGCACGGAGCGCGCCGTCGCGGCCTCCAGCAGGAGCTGTGGCGGCGGCTCGGCCGGCGAGCGCGAGAGCGAGACGACAACGGTCGAGGAAGAGACCCGAGTCACGACCACGTCACCGTGCATCCCAACCTCCGGCCTTGCGCCAAAAGGGAGCTATTTTTTCCGACGCCGCCCACAACCCCCGGTCAGAAGCCGAAGCGCGGTACGCCTCTCGAGAGCAACGACGGCTTGTTTCCGCGAGCGAACGCAGGGCGAGACAGGACGGTATCAACCTGAGGTGTCCTCCGCAAGATCGTCACTACCGCTGCCAGTGAGCGGGAGCGGGTCAGACAGGAGTATTTGGTGCAGGGACCGGTC
Organism: Actinomycetota bacterium; assembly: GCA_013694685.1. Classification (GTDB taxonomy): domain Bacteria; phylum Actinomycetota; class Thermoleophilia; order Gaiellales; family Gaiellaceae; genus Gaiella. The sequence goes on along the minus strand of JACDBY010000097.1, from coordinate 8,073 downwards.
CGGAAAGAGGCGTGTCCCGGCCCGATCCCTGCAGAGATGCTGCGGAGCTCTCTAGGCGGTTGCCTTGACGCTCTCGTTGCTCACGCGCGTCGCGATCTTCTCGACGAGCCTGAGCGCTTCCTTCTCCTGCGCGAGGTTCGCGTCGAGTAGGTCGACCGCCTTGTCCTCGCCGAGCGCCTTCGCCATCCGGCGAAGACCTTCGTAGGCCGCGATCTCGTAGTTCTCGGTCCGGGCTGCCGCGCCTAGGTCGACGGAGTCGATCAGGTCGCTCGACGTCTCCTCCAGCAACTTGTCGTGCTCCGCCTTGAGACCCTCGAAACCGAGGCACTTCTCGGCCGACGCCTCCTCGCCGAGCTCGCCGAAGACCTGCTCGACGTTCGTCACGTGACCGCGTGTCTGGTCGAGGTGATCCTCGAGGGCGGCCTTGAACTCGTCGTCCCTCACCTCTGAGATGAGCTTCGGCAGCGTCTCGTCGGCGAGCTTGCGCTCGACGTAAAGGATGTCGCTGAGCTCGTGGAGGAAGAGCTCGCGCGGCGTGGTGATCTCGGACATGTTCGCTCCTTCGGTAGAGGTATGCAGCGCGTACCCGCTTCGTCGTCTCTCAACCCACGGTCGCCAGGCGGCTCGAACGCTCCTCGACGCCGTCGAGGAGTCGCTCGTACGCCTCGAGGTGGTCGTCGATCATCCGCTCGGGAGAGAACCGCACCTCAGCCTCGCTGCGCAGCACGAGCGGGTCGAGGCAGCTGACCTCGTCGACCGCCGAAGCCATCGCGGCGAGAGAGTCCACGACGAGACCCGTGCGACCGTGGTCGAGCACCTCAGGCACCGACCCTCGCCGCAAAGCCACGACCGGGGTGCCGCACGCCATCGCCTCGATCATCACGAGGCCGAAGGGCTCCTCCCAGTCGATCGGGACGAGAAGCGCGTGCGCCTCGGCGAGCAGGCGGCACTTGTCCTCGTGCCCCACCTCACCGACGTACTCGATCCTGTCGTCGAGATGCGGGCGGATCTCGGCGTCGAAGTACGCAAGCTCGCCGGGCTCTCGGCACTTTGCCGCAATCCGCAGAGGTCGCCCGGTTCTCTTGGCGACCTCGATCGCGCGATGGGCGCCCTTCTCCGGGCTCATCCGACCGAGGAAGAGAAGCCCGTCCCCGGGCTCCGGCGCGAACGGGTAGCGCTCGCTGTCGATCGCGTTCTCGATGTTCGCGAGCCACGGCAGGCCGGGCAGGGGTCGCCGCTGCGCGTGCGTGAGCGAGACGAGCCCGACGTCATGCCCGACGCCGCAGGCCGCGAGATACATCTCGGCGGGGACCTTCTCTAGTGGCCCGTGAACCGTGTGGACGAGCGGGGTGCTCGCCAGCCCGAACAGGGTGAGCCCGAGAAGGCCGGTGTGGTCGTGCACGAGGTCGAAGTCGTCGAGTCGCGTGAGGCAGGCGAGTGCGTGGTTCAGCTCCCAGAATGTCTCCCCGATCCGCTCGGTCGGCGCTTCGTCGAAGACGTGCACGAGTGGCGCGTTCGTGATGGAGTCTCCCGAGGCGAAGAGGGTGACATCGGCACCGCGGGCCACGAGCCCTTCGGTGAGGAGGGAGACGACCGACTCGATGCCGCCGTAGCGCTCGGGTGGCACGGGGAACCACACCGGGCTCAACATGGCGATCCTCACTCCACTGGGACTACCTCGATCCGGCGATTCACAATCCTCAGATCGAAGCGACGACCGAAGGCGGCGACCGCCTCGAGTGTCAGGTCGCCGAGCCAATCCGGGAGCGGCCGGTCGACGTCGCTCACGAGAACACCGCGCCCAGGGTCTGGACGGAGGCCGAGGAGGATCCGGAGGCAGAGGATCGGCGCTCCGGCGGCCCACGCCTGGGGACGCGCCGCGGTCGGGTACGCGACGGGGAAGGCCGTCTCGCTGCGGGCGTAGCCGGCGAACACCTCGGGCAGCGAATGGTCGAAGAACCGGGCGGCCTCGAGCAGGCCGCGGACGAGCCCCCAGCTCTGCTCCCACCTACCCTCCTGGGCGAGACCCCAGGCAGCGAGTGCGGTGTCGTGCGGCCAGACGGTGCCCGTGTGGTACCCGAGCGGGTTGAAGGCCGCCTCTGCCGCGCCCATCGTCCGCAGCCCCCAGCCCGACCAGAGCTCGTCCGAGCAGAGAGCGGACGTGACGGCCTCCACGCGGTGCTCGGGAACGATCCCCGACCAGAGGAGGTGCCCGTTGTTCGAGCAGAGGGAGTCCACCGGGCGCTTCTCGCCGTCGAGCGCGAGCGCGTAGGCACCGCGTTCTTCGAGCCAGAAGACGGAATCGAAGCGGGCGCGAAGCTCCTCGGCACGGCTTTCGAGCGCATCTGCGAGCGGCGTGTCGCGCCAGACCTCGCGGGCGAGCTCGGCCATACGTCTGGCCGCGTCGTATGCGTAGCCCTGGACCTCGGCGGGGGCGATCGGTCCGCGCGCCTCCCGTCCGTCGCGGAACCGCTGGGAGTCGCCCGAGTCTTTCCACGACTGGTTCGCGAGGCCGTTTGGTGTCCGGCTCTCGTACTCGACGAGCCCGTCGCCGTCGAGGTCGCCGTAGCTATCGATCCACTCGAGGGCCGCGCGGGCCGCCGGCTCGAGTTCTCTCACGACCGCGTCGTCCCCGGTCCAGCGCCAGACCTCCGACAGGAGCACTAGGAAGAGCGGCGTCGCGTCGACCGTGCCGTAGTAGATCGGGAACCACGTCTCAGCGGCCTTCCCGCGCCGGAGCTCATGGAGGATCTTCCCCGGCTCCGCGTCGATCGACGCGTCGTCCTCACCGGCCTGCAGCGCGGCGAGCGCGCGCAGGGCTCCCGTCGCGAGCTCTGGCCCGAAGAGCATGGTCTGGAGCGACGTGATGAGGGTGTCGCGCCCGAAAAGGGTCATGAACCACGGCATCCCGGCCGCGGGAAGGTCGTGCGACCATTCCGGCCCTTTCAGGCGGAGCGAGGCGAGGTCGGCGAGCGAGCGCTCGTAGCAGCGCTCGAGGTCGGTCCACTGCGCATCGAGACGAGGGACGCGCATCCGCCAGGCGGCGAGAGAGGCCCGCACGTGCTTCAGTTCCGCCCCGAACCGTGGGCTCGCCGACCGGCTCCGCACGCGGTCGCCGCGGGCGACTCTGCTCACGAGCTCCCAGCTCCCTCGAGGCTCGAGGTGCACGCGGAAGGTCGCCTGCGCCCGGTCCAGCGAGCACGCGCGCGAGAACGTGATCCGTGTCGACCAGTCGCTCGCCGGATCATCCAGCTCGAGCGTCGTCGGGTCGTGCTGCTGCGGAGAGACGGTTGCCGGTAGCGGCGCCGCGCGAGCGGGGTCTCCGAGCGCGAAGTCGTGGGCCTTGACCGAGATGATGTCGGCGAAGTCGGAGCGGAGCTCGAGCCGGAGTGTGACATCGAGCGGCGCGCGAGTCTCGTTCCGAAGAACGAACTTCTCCGTCAGCGCCTCGCCGACGAAGCGCTCTCGGGCGATCGAGAGGCTGTCGACCGGAAGTCCCTCGGCGGGCGCATTTCGCAGGTAGTGAGCCGAATCGAAGTACTCGACGACCTGCGACGTGAGAAGGAGGGGAGACGCACCGTCGACGGTCAGCAGGCTCCGGGAGAGAAGCCGCGTGTCGTCCGTGTAGAGACCGTGGACACCGTCGGCCATGTCGCCCACCTCGTTGCTGATGGCGAACGTCGACCCTTCGAGGATCGTCAGCAGCATGGTGTGCAGGTCGGGTGGCTCACGTGGCGACACGATGGTAGGCGTGTCGTGGGACGACTGCTCTCCCTGCAGCGGCGTTTTGGCGACGCTCGAGGCGGGGAGAACGGGTACGTGTCGACGTTGCTCGGGATCTACCTCCAGGATCATCACGCCGCCGCCATGGCGGGAACCCGGCTTGCCAGACGAGCGGCGTCGCGGATCGACGATGGAAAGAGCGAGCTGGCGACCATCGCGACCGAGATAGCGGACGATCTGGGCACCCTGGAGCGCCTGATGAAGCACCTGGACGTCGGTCGAAATCGCCTCAAGGATGCCGCGGCGCTCGCAGGAGAGACGATCGCCCGCTTGAAGCCGAACGGGCGTCTGAGCGAGCGTTCGCCGTTGAGCGAGGTCCTCGAGCTCGAGACCCTCGTCGTGGGGATCACGGGGAAGGAGGCGCTGTGGCGCAGCCTTTGCACCGTGCCTGCCGTTTCGACGGCGGAGATCGACAGACTCATCGCGCGAGCACAGGACCAGAGGCGTCGCGTCGAGACGTTGCGAGAGGCAGCCGCGCGGCGGTGCTTCGCCGGGACTTCGTGAAAACCGTCCGCGGAGCGCATGCTCGGTCGTTCAGCTCGTCGGGAACTCGAAACGAGCACATCTCGTGAACTCGGGCAGGGTGGCTCGGCCACGACGTCGCGCGTTTGGATGGCGCGAGCGCGGTGTCGGAGGTGCATGCCGATGCACGATGTCGCCACCTTTCTCGGTCGTCGCGACCATCGACTTGCCCGCGTTCGCGCAGCCGCCGGGTACCACCCGGATCGTCGAGCGAGAGGGGATCACAATGGCCGGCGCCAAGAATCTGGCCGCAGTTCCGGAAGCGGATGGGAAGTGGGAGGCCGTCAGCGACTCCAGCTGGCCGGTTCTCTCCGAGCACGATCTGGACGTGTGCCTCGCGTCCGTCGACCGACGTCCGCTCGGGGTTGGCAACGAGGCGCGCGAGGAGCGATGAGTCTCCTGAGCGGCGGACGGAGGCGGCGACCACGTCGCCTGGCGCACTGGCTGTGGCTCGCTGCGATCGGCGTTGCGGCCTTCATCGGCGTCGTCGCGATCGTGGCACGTTTCTAGTCGGGGAGCCTGGCTGCGCCGCCTCGAGACTTGGCTTCGCCCGCGGCCTCATGTGTCGCCACGACGTCACGCTATCCCGATTCACTCGGTCAAACCGGCGGCGCTTCATCAGCCCGATCCTGCTACCCGCAGGTTCGGTCTCGATACCTACGCCGTTCCCAATCCGGGGCGCCGCCGCGTGGGGACGTCGTGCCTCTTGGATTGCTCCTCGGGTCGTGCGGGTACTGCTCGGCCGATGGCGCGTGGACGATCTCCGTTTGGTTCGTCGCGGTCGCTCTGGGGTGGCCGCGTCCAGGTGTACGGGTGCTCACCTGGCTGTCTCCTGTGGTCGATCGTCCTTTCGATCGCGCTCACGCTCCTTGTGAACCTTCTCATCCGCCTGTTCTGAGACCGTCGACTCTCGTTGTCGTGGCCTGACGGTCGCTTACGCGGAGCACGACGCTGCCGGTCTTCTGGCCGGTCTCGACGTAGCGGGTCGCCTCGACGATGTCGTCGAGCGCGTACCTCCGGTCGACCACGGGGCGGTACTTGCCCGCGTCGCCGAGCTCCTTGGACGAGGACGAGGTCCGTACCGATCCTGGACGACTGCTCTCATGCGGTTGCTTCCTCTCATCGGTTCCGCTGCAGGCGATGAATGGGTGCGGCGTGCTGCCAAGTCCGCCCGGCCCGGTAGAGCTCGGCGGGCCTTCCGCCACCAGGTCCGGGTCGGGCCGTGCGACCGGTCGGGATCACCCAACCGTCCTCGCCCACGAGGCTGCGGCGGAAGTTCGCGGCGTCGAGCTGCACACCCCAGATCGCCTCATACACCGCTCGGAGCTCGGCCATGGTGAAGTCGTGCCGACGAAGGCCGTCGCGATGCCCGAGACCTCGAGCTCGACCCGCACGCGCTCGACCGCGTCGTGGACGACTCGCAGGTGGTCGAACGCGAGCTCGATCCTCTCCTCGAGGAGGGGATGGTCTGCGGCGCGTGCGCGACGCGATGGGCAGCCTCCTTGATGTTCTCGTTCGCTCGCGTACACGCGATTCGTTCTCGGCGATCCGCCGCGCTCGTTCCTCCCACAGTCCCTGAGCGCCGAGCTTACGAACGGGGATCGGTCTCCTCCGCGAGTCGCTCCGCGATCCCCGGGTTCTTGGCGACGACAACGAAGTCGTCGTGCGTTTCGACAACGCTCTCGACATCTGGGAACACGTGACCCGCTCTGACGATGAACCTTTCCGGGAAAGCGCGAACGCCCTCATAGATCGACCGGCGAGTCGTGATCACGTCGGAACACGTCACCTCCCCGCACTCGCAAACGACCCCGAACGTCTCGAGGTGTGCACCGAAATCGTTGAGTGCATCGATCTGCTCGTTCACCTCACGGAACAACGCCTCGTTCTGAGCGATGCGAGCGGTACGCGCGGCTTTGCCTAGATGCTCCCTGTCCTCGTCCACGCAGCGGGATATGCCCTGCCGTGTGGCGGGGCAAACCCCCTCCCGCCGTCCGCTGGCGAGCACCCTGCTCAGGCGGCCGCTTGGGACACTGATAAGGCACGGCCGCTCGGTGTCCGCACCTGCTGTAACCGCGATACCCGAGCAGCGGGCTGCGAGCCAATGGACGGGAGCGACGGGACTCGAACCCGCGACCTCCGGCGTGACAGGCCGCGCAAGGGCTCCAACGATCCTCCACCGGAAGACCCGGAAGAGCCCGATTAGCAGGGCTTTCGCCAAAGCCAAGTTACGGACGCTTCCATGGCATTCCATGGGGTTTCCGGAGGGTCCCGCCCCATCCACGCCCCATCGCGATGTCGCCTACCGCGGCAACTCTTTGGTGTTACTCCCAGGTTCGTCGCTGAGGGTTCCACACGCCGTCGGCGCGGCCGGCGAGGACCGGGTCGAGAAACTCGGCGGCTGACGCGAATGCCTTATCGAGCTCCGGCTCGACCTTCACCTCCGTCGCCAGTCGGCGATAGGGCTCTCGCCAGTCCGCGGGCGGCGGTGGCAGGCTTGGGGCAGCGGCTGATCTTCGCGTTGCGCGAAGGTGACCTTGAAGGCGCTGCGGAGAGCGGCGGCGTTGAGCGGCTCCGATCTGGCGATGAGGAGGATGTCGACGAGGTTCTTGGGTCGGGTGCTCTCGCGGCCCGAGGCGCCGTACTTACGCGTGTAGGCGTGCACCTTCTCCGCGACGTGTTGTGGAAGCGGCAGAGCCGGGACTCGGACGCGTTCGATGTCTGCAAACGAGAGTAGGTCGGAGGTCTCGATCGCGTCTGGAGTCCAGGAGAACGAGTCGGCGAACCCGACGTCGACGACGAACTGATCGAAGACGCGGCCGGCGAGCTCGGCGGTGACATGGAAACGAATCGCCCGGAAGTCGTCCGCGTCGTCGAACACGTCGGTTCGCCGAGCGGCGAAGGTGAAGAAGTCGTCCAGCGTGAGTTCCTGGGCCGCGGCGAAGTCCTCGGTGGCTGCTTCCTCGTCATCGGTGCGGCCGAGATCCATGTCTCTGGTCGGCCGCGTGGTCGCGTGGAAGCGGAAGTCGAGTGCGAGGGCACCTTTCAGCACCCAGCGGTCGGGAGCCACGGCGACCAGGCGGCGGAGAAAGAGTTCGAAGGCAACGCGCTTCCGGAGGCGCGCGATGCCGAGCCCGGTCTGCGCAGCCTCGATCTTGAGCCTGTCGTCGAGAGCCTGGCGAAATGCGGCGGCGGTTGCGTATCTCATCGATCCGGAAGCAGCGTCTTGAGAACGCGCGTCTTTCCCCGGCGCGCAGCTTCCTGCTCCAGTTGGCGGCGTGTGAGCAGACCGAGGCGTAGTGCTTCGCGGGCGGCCATTGCCGCCTGTTCGGGTTGGAGCTCGTCGGCGATGTCCACAAGCGTGCGGGCCGGAGCCGTGACCGGCATGGCGTCACGCCAGACAGTGCTGAGCTTCTCGTCGTCCGGGTGCGTGTGAATGACGACGCTCGATGGGCGGCGTAGCCCCCGATGCTGGCGCGGGACGAGCAGGTGGACCTTGTCCGGAATGCTGTCGCTGAGGTCGAGCAGCGCGAGTGCGCTCTCGTGCGAGACGACGGCCTTGTCCATGCCGACGGCCATCCACCTCTCGCGGATGTCGTCGTACTGCGAGCTCGGGAAACCTCTGACGCGGTAGAGTCCCCGCCCCACCCGATCGAAACGTCCCGTCCTGAGGTGATGGTTCAGAAGCTGGCGGCTTACTCCATGCTTGCGGGCTTGGTCGACGGTGAAGTAGCCACTCTGCTGGTAGGCCTCAGCCTCCAGACCGCG